>CAMZMA010000224.1 GCA_947311815.1 uncultured Flavobacteriaceae bacterium | reverse complement strand
TCTTTTTGAAAGTTCAGAAAATCATACATTTAATTTACAAAAATTTATGGCTATTCTATTGGGGATGTTGTTAACTGTACTAACGTTGTAGTCTAATTCCCCACTTCATTAATAAATTTAATACGCATTAATCGGAGTTCTTCTACATCATAATCGCCATCAAATTCTTCAAGTGCTTCTTCTATTCCATCGGTTTCAGCTTCCATAAAATAATCGAAGATTTCTTCTTGCTGATCTTCGTCTAAAAGTTCATCAACAGCATAACAAATATTTAACTTTGTACCAGAAAAAATAATTGCTTCCATTTCTTTAATCAGCTCGTGCATTTCCAATCCTTTCGATTTTGCAATATCAATTAAAGGTAGTTTTTTATCAGTATTTTGAATGATGTAGAGCTTTAAACTAGAGTTTACACCTGTACTTTTTACAATTAAATCGTCGGGTCTTAAAATATCATTTTCTTCTACATAACGGGCGATAAGTTTTACAAATTCTTTCCCGAATTTTCGTGCTTTTCCTTCTCCTACCCCAAAAACTGTTGAAAGTTCTTCGGTAGTAATAGGGTATTTTAACGCCATATCCTCTAAAGAAGGATCTTGAAAAACTGCAAATTGCGGTACGCCTTGTTTTACTGCTACTTTTTTACGTAAATCTTTTAATATTTTTACCAAAACAGCATCAGAAACTCCTCCTGATGATTTTGAGTTGGTTATAATTGATGGATCATCTTCATCGGTATATAAATGATCTTCGGTCATCATAAAAGAGGTAGGATTATCAATATAATTGAGTCCTTTTTCGGTAAGATTTAGCACGCCGTATTGTTCAATTACCTTTCTTATGTAATTTACAACAAGTATTTGACGAATTAACGCCATCCAATACGCGCCACTTTTCTCTTTTCCGATACCAAAATAAGGTTGTAAATGTGTTTTGTGCGAGTTTAACATCGCATTTTCATGACCAATTAAGGTATTTACAATTTCTTTGGCTTTGTATTTTTGATTTACATTTTTAATAACCGTTAATACTTTTACTACATCTTCTTTGGCTTCGTGTTTTGGCTTCGGATTTCTAGTATTATCATCCATATCAGCACCTGGTCCATTTATTTCGTCAAATTCTTCACCAAAATAATGCAACAAATATTTTCTTCTATTCATAGAAGTTTCTGCATACCCAACCACTTCTTGCAATAATGCATACCCAATTTCTTGTTCTGCAAGAGGTTTGCTTGCCATAAATTTTTCTAACTTTTCGATATCTTTATAGGCATAAAAAGCCAAACAATATCCTTCGCCATCATCTCTACCTGCTCTACCTGTTTCTTGATAGTAGCTTTCTAAACTTTTAGGAATGTCATGATGAATTACAAAACGTACATCTGGTTTGTCAATTCCCATACCAAATGCAATGGTTGCCACAACAACATCGCAATCTTCCATTAAAAACATATCTTGATGTTTTACACGTGTTTTTGCGTCTAAACCTGCGTGATACGGAACCGCTTTAATGCCGTTTACTTGTAAAATTTGAGCAATTTCTTCTACTTTTTTTCTACTTAAACAGTAAATAATACCCGATTTACCCATTCGTTTTTTCACAAACTTAATAATGTCTTTTTGTACATCTTTGGTTTTTGGACGTACTTCGTAAAATAAATTAGGTCTGTTAAAAGAAGCTCTAAATCTATTAGCATCGGTAATGCCAAGAGTTTTTAAAATATCTTCTTGCACTTTTTCGGTAGCAGTTGCGGTTAAACCAATAACCGAAACATTATCAATGTCTTTTATTATTTGTCTTAAATTTCTATACTCGGGTCTAAAATCATGTCCCCATTCAGAGATACAATGCGCTTCATCAATAGCTACAAAAGAAATTTTTTGTCTGCGTAAAAATTCGGCATACTCTTCTTTTATCAAAGATTCTGGCGCTACATATAATAGTTTCGTAATTCCTGCTTCAATATCATGCTTTACTTGAGCAATTTCGGTTTTATTTAAAGACGAGTTTAATACATGTGCAATACCATGATGCTCAGAAATACCACGAATGGCATCTACTTGATTTTTCATCAACGCAATTAAAGGAGATACAACAATTGCCGTACCTTCTTTCATTAAAGCGGGTAATTGGTAGCACAAAGACTTTCCGCCACCAGTTGGCATAATAGCAAACGTGTTTTTGTTTTGCATAATGCTTCTGATAACGTCTTCTTGCAGTCCTTTAAACTGTGAGAAACCAAAAAATTTCTTTAAAGGACCGTGTAAATCCATAGTAGTGTTTTTCATTAATTCAAAAATAATACAAATAAAATGTACTGACAAATCAAAAACATTAATTTGATGTCAGTGATTTTTATAGTAAATTTGTCCTGTTTAATATCCTTAAAGATATAACTTTTTTTTATTTTGAAAAAATCCAATATAATTTGAAAAATTTCAATACCATTTTAACAACTGCAAAAGCAACAATTCTTACAGAAAGTAATGCGATAGCGAATTTAATAAACTTAATTGATAAAAACTTTGAAAATGCCGTTAAATTCATTATAAATTCTAGCGGTAGAGTAATTGTAACAGGTATTGGTAAAAGTGCCAATATTGCAACAAAGATTGTGGCTACATTCAATTCTACAGGTACACCAGCTATTTTTATGCATGCTGCCGATGCCATTCATGGTGATTTAGGGATTGTACAAAAAAACGATCTTGTTATCTGTATTTCTAAAAGCGGAAATACACCAGAAATTAAAGTATTAGTGCCTTTAATTAAAAATTCTAACAATAAAATTATTGCAATTACAGGAAATATTGATTCTTATTTAGGCAAAAACGCCGATTTTACATTGAATACTTTTGTAGAAAAAGAAGCGTGTCCTAATAATTTAGCACCCACCACAAGTACCACTGCTCAATTAGTTATGGGAGATGCGTTGGCGGTTTGTTTGCTAGCTTTAAAAGGTTTTTCTGATAAGGACTTTGCAAAATATCATCCTGGAGGTGCTTTAGGAAAACGTTTGTATTTACGAGTAGATGATCTTATTAAAAACAACTCAAAACCAAAAGTAGCAGAAAGCGATTCTATTGCAGATGTAATTGTAGAAATTACCAAAAACCGATTGGGTGTAACTGCTGTTGTTGATAAAAATGATGTTCTTATAGGTATTATAACCGATGGTGATTTAAGAAGGATGCTGAGTAAAACTACCGAAATAAGTAATTTTACCGCAAAAGATATTATGAGTAACAACCCAAAAACAATTGTAAATACTGCGATGGCAATTGATGCGTTAGATACTTTAGAAACTAATAATATTTCTCAAATTTTAGTCACCAATAAAAACAATAATTATGTAGGTGTTGTTCATTTACATGATTTATTAAAAGAAGGCATTTTTTAGATGAAAAAGCAACAAAAAGAAATGTCTTTTTTAAGTCATTTAGAAGAATTAAGATGGCATTTAGTAAGAGGTTTTGGCGCTATATTTGTTGTTGCCATTGTATTATTTGCCTATCAAACAGAAGTATATGAAAACTTTTTATTTGCTCATAAAAAACCCGATTTTATTACCTATCAATTTTTTTGTGATGTATTTTCTTCTATAGGAATTGATAGTGATTTTTGTAACCTTCAGTTTCCTGATAAATTACAGAGTTTAGCCCCCACACAACAATTAATGAATGCGATTTGGACGTCTTTAATCTTAGGAATTATTGTTACTTTTCCGTATCTATTATGGGAAATTTGGCGTTTTATTGCTCCTGGTTTGCATGAAAATGAAATTAAAAAATCGAGAGGTTTTATTTTCATCGCTTCCCTCCTATTTTTTATAGGTGTTTTGTTTAGTTACTATGTCATTTTACCGATGTCAATTTACTTTTTCTATAATTATCAAATTACAGATATGATAGAAAATAATTTTAAGATGGAATCATACATTAGTCTAGTAACCAATACATTATTAGGTGTCGCAGCTGTTTTTGAGTTGCCTGTAATTATTTATTTTTTATCAAAAATTGGTTTGGTTACGCCTCAGTTTTTAAAAAAATATCGGAAACATGCTTTGGTTGTGGTATTAATTTTATCAGCAATTATAACACCACCAGACGTAGCAAGTCAAATTATTGTAGCAATTCCTATTTTAATTTTGTACGAAGTAAGTATTTATGTTTCTAAAATGGTTGTCAAAAAACAAGAAAAAAATGCCTAATAAAGTCAATCAATTTAATGAGTACCGTTCTAAAATGAATGAAAAAATTTTAAATTCCGATAATAAAATTATCAAAAGAATTTATAATTTAGACACCAACGC
>CAMZMA010000223.1 GCA_947311815.1 uncultured Flavobacteriaceae bacterium | reverse complement strand
TATGGCTTCTAGGGTCTTCTACTTGGTTAAAAATACTGAGTAACTTATTCTGTGTATTCATTGAGTTAAATTATTGATTATCAGTATAATATACAGATAAAAAATGACTTAACAAACTATTAATCAATTAATTATTGAAACAAACTAGTTAAAAAAGTATGAGTTTGCCCTGAACTTCTTCCGAAATGAGGAGAGTTTTCTTGTTCAACTTTAGTGACAAAATATTTGGTGTCTCCCCACCAAAAAAAGGTTTTAAAACGCTCTTTGTAATACACTTTTACATATTTACCTTGGTATTTTTGCAAGTCGTAAATTACTTCTTTGTTTCGGTCTTCTACAGAGAATTTAAAAATTTGAGCACCAGAAATTCCTTGGCTAATTTCTCCTTCCCATGTTTTAGCTAAAACTCCTTTATGGCTTATTTTTATCAATTCGCCAGATCGAACACCTTCGCTATAAGGTACGTAATATACAAAAGTGAAATATGCAGCAAAAGCACCAAATATGGCAATAAACAAAATGATAATAATTTTTTTCATAGGTCAAAAATACAATTCTTTTTCTTTTCTTTATACTTTCTTTTAAAAATGACTACAAATCCGATTCTTATTATTTTAGCTGGCGGAAAATCTGAGCGTATGGGAACACCAAAAGGATTGTTACCCTACAAAAATACTTATTGGATTCTTGAACAGATTAACCGATTTGTAAAAAACGGCACTGTTTTTATTGGTTTAGGATATGATTATCAATCTTATTTTGAGGCAATTCCGTGGTTTCAAAAAGCAACGGAACATCCGCAAAAATATCACGATAAAAACGTGAGCGTAGTGGTAAATCATCAACCAAAATATGGATTGTTTTCTACGTTACATTCGGTTTTAAAAGGAAGTGCTTCAATAAATGAAGTCTTGATTTTACCTATTGATGTGCCCTTGTTTTCATCATCAGAAATCAATAAAATATTGAGGATTAAGAACCAAGTTGTGATGCCTGTTTTTAAGAATAAAAAAGGGCATCCTGTAAAATTGAGTGCTCAATTTTGTGAAAAACTTTTAAAAATAGATGTTTCTGATGAAAATGCAAGATTAGATGTGCAAATCAATCAATTAAACAAAGCAACTATTTCTTTGGTTGAAGTTGATGACTCATCAATTTTAAAAAACTTGAATACTCAAAAGGAGTGGGATGAGTTTTTATTGCTCGATAGCTGAGTGAATTACACTGACTATCAATTATTTAAAATCTTCTGGATTTGCTACTACATGATAACGAGGATCATCAATATCTTCTTCAATAACTCCTGTAAAAATAGGACTCGATTTATACAGCAACACTTTACATTCTTCGCTTAAATGTTTTAAAGTGATGTTTTTATTGGCTGCTTTGTATTTTTCTACCAAAGAAAAAATAGCTTCAATACCCGAATGATCGGTAACTCTACTTTCTATAAAATCGATGGCTACATTTTCTGGATCGTTTTTAATATCAAATTTACTGTTAAAATCAGATACAGATCCGAAAAATAAAGGCCCCCAAATTTCATATACTTTTGTACCGTCTTGTTTTATAAATTTTCGTGCTCTAATACGTTTTGCGCTTTCCCAAGAAAACACCAATGCGCTTACAATAACACCTGCAATTACGGCAACGGCTAAATCAAAAATAACAGTTAGTGCAGAAACTAAAACGAGTACAAAAACATCGGTTTTAGGTATTCTGTTTAAAATTCTGAAACTAGACCAAGCAAAAGTACCTACAACTACCATAAACATAACGCCTACCAAAGCCGCAATAGGAACTTGCTCTATATAAGACGATGCAAATAAAATAAATAGGAGTAAAGTTACTGAAGCAACAATACCCGACAAACGCCCACGTCCGCCACCTTTTATATTGATAATAGATTGCCCAATCATAGCACAACCACCCATTCCGCCAAACAAACCAGTTACAATATTTGCGCCACCTTGAGCAATACATTCTCGGTTAGAGTTTCCTCGGGTTTCGGTTAAATCATCAATTAAATTAAGAGTCATTAAAGATTCTATCAATCCGATTGCAGCCAATATTAATGCATACGGAAAGATAAATTTTAGGGTTGCTATATTCATCGGTATTTTAGAAAACGTTTCTAAATGTGGCACAGGTAAGCCGCCTTTTAAACCTTCTCCGCCACCATCTCTAATAAAAGAACCTACGGTTGCTACATCTAAATTTGTAAAAATTGCAATTGCGGATACTACTAAAATAGCAATTAATGCTTCGGGTAATTTTTTAGCCGCTTTAATTTTTGGTAAGCCCCACATAATTAACATGGTTAAGGCTACCAAACCAATCATTAAATAAAGCGAATTTCCTTCTAACCAAACTTTTTTTCCGTTTACTTTTTTGGTAAACATGCCTAATTGCGATAAGAAAATAACAATGGCTAAACCGTTTACAAAGCCCATCATTACTGGATGCGGAATAAGACGGACAAATTTCCCTAATTTAAAAATACCAGCAAGCATTTGTATAATTCCCATTAAAATAACGGTAGCAAATAAATAGTACAAACCTAAGTTTTCTCCTGTTGCTCCCATTGCATTTCCTTCGCTAACTAAAGACACCATAACTACTGCTAAAGCACCAGTTGCACCAGAAATCATACCAGGTCTTCCGCCAAAAATAGCGGTAATAAAACCAACCATAAAAGCAGCATACAAACCTACTAAAGGATCTACACCTGCTACAAAAGCAAAAGCCACAGCTTCTGGCACTAATGCTAAAGTAACGGTAATACCAGATAATACGTCGTTACGGACATTGGTTACTCTTTTACGGATAAATTCGGTCATAATTTCTTGTATCTAAAAGTCGGCAAAGATAGAAGATTATTTTTTATAGAAGTGTTTTAATGCTTTTTTTAAATTTACTCTTTAGTTACTGATTTTAAGTACTCTTGATACACTAGAATAATGTTTTTGTAGGTAGATTTTAACGCGGTTTCGGTTGCTATTTTGTCTTTAAATGCTACTTTTGTAATACCTTCTTCTTGTTGCGGTGTTAATTGTCCTTCAAAATTTGTGTGCATTAAAAACCAATGCGTTTCTTTTAATTTATTTTTTTTTTTTTGATAAAAAAGATGTCTTGTAGTAAGTAAAAATGCATCAATTTTAAGGTTTGTAATACCACATTCTTCCTCAACTTCTCTAATGGCGGTAGTTTCTAAATCTTCATCTTTTTCTACATGACCTTTGGGTAAGTCCCATTTATTCATTCTGTAAATAAATAAAATTTCGTTATTTTTGTTTAAAACCAATCCGCCAGCGGCAATTTCTACTTTAAAATGAGTATAAAAAGTGTGTAAAGCATCCTCTGTATCAATGCAATACAGGTTTACGCCTTTTAAGTTTCCGTGTTTTAATTTGTAAATAATTTCATCAACAATTGTATCCTTAAAAAGATAAATCGGGTACTCATTTTCTTTCTTTAAAGAAGATGTTATAATTATTGGTGCGTCATTTACAAAAACTTTATACATTTGCTATATGAATTTGAACAAAGATACTGCAAAAAAAACTGCTGAATTATTATTGCAAATAAAAGCAATAAAACTAAGTCCTAACGAGCCTTTTACTTGGGCATCTGGATGGAAATCACCTATTTACTGTGATAATAGAATAACGTTATCCTACCCAAAAGTACGAAATTTTTTAAAAGTAGAGTTGGCTAAACAGGTAGAAAGACAATACGGAAAACCCGATGTAATTGCTGGTGTAGCAACAGGAGCTATTGCAATAGGTGTTTTAGTGGCGCAAGAATTAGGTGTTCCTTTTGTATATGTAAGACCAACACCAAAAGCACATGGTAGAAAAAATCAAATTGAAGGCTTTTTAGAAAGCGGACAAAATGTAGTAGTTATTGAAGATTTAATTAGTACAGGTAAAAGTAGCTTAGATGCTGTAAACGCTTTAAAAGAAGCTGGTGCAGTAGTAAAAGGAATGGTTGCCATTTTTACGTATGGTTTTGATATTGCTGATGCTAATTTTAAAGAAAAAAATATTAGTTTGACTACCTTAGGAAATTATCAATATTTATTAGAACAAGCGCTAGATAGTAAGTTTATTACCGAAAAAGAGTTGTTGGTTTTGAATGAGTGGAGAGGCAACCCAAGTACATGGAAACAATCTAAATAATAAAAAATGAATATTAAAGGAAATATAGTACACGTAAAAAAATCGCAAGAAGAACTTTATCATTACTTATTAAAGGTAGAAAATTTTAAAGGTTTAATGCCAGATGATATTGAAAAATTTGAAGTTGAAGAAGATTCTTTTCTCTTTAGGTTAAAAGGAATGCCAGAAATAAGATTGGTCATTAAAGATAAAACACCACATTCTCAAATTATTTTAGGTTCTGCAAGTAGTAAATTATCTTTTAGTTTACAAGCAGATATTAATGAAAACTCTAGTACTACTAGTAACGTTCAGTTAAGTTTTAATGGAGAGTTTAATATGATGATGGCAATGATGGTAAAAAAACCATTGACTAAATTTATAGATGTATTAACAGATAGTTTAGAAAAAATTTAAGCAAAAGCAACTTCTTTAAGATCAAACTCTTTTATCGTATCGTTTTCTAATTGAATTTGAAGCTTTCCTACATCAGAAACACCTTTTATCATCCCCATAAAATAGTTGTTTTTAGCATCTATAAAAGTTGTAGGAATGTCTTTTTTGTATAAAACAGCTAGATATTTCTCTTTTAATAAGCTATGTTTTTGTTGATGCAGAAGGGAGATGTAAAATTTAAATTTTGTTAAAATAGACGATAATAGATTTTCTACATCCATTCCTTTGCCTATAAAATGTATGATGGAAGCCGCATTTGGTAAATCCGTAGGAAATTTTTGCTGATTCACATTTAGCCCAATACCAATAATAGAAGATTCTATATTTTGGTTTTGTATGACATTTTCGATCAATATTCCGCAAAGTTTTTTATTCTCTGCCAATATGTCGTTGGGCCATTTAATAGCTACTTTAGGAATTGCAAGTTCATTTAATACATCAAAAACAGCTAAACTCACCGCAAAATTAAGGTATGTTTGTTGATGAATTTTTAAGTGCTTATGGTAAATTAAAGTACTAAATAATAGGTTTTTATCGTCTTCGGACTGCCATGTATTTCCTCTTTGTCCTCTGCCGTTTAATTGAGTTTTAGCAATCACTGTTGTGAAATTTTTTACAGCGGTAGTATTTGCCAAATCTCTTAAAAAAGAATTGGTAGAATCGATGGCATCAAGTTTGATTATTTTCAACTGTTAAATAAAGTATAAACTAGTTCAATATTACGCAAAAAATTCGCAAAAAAATCATAAATTTGCGTTTAAATAAAAAAAATTAATGACTAAAAATAAAGTAAGTGCAGATGAGTTAATCGCTGTAATAATTAAAGGGATTGATGATGTAAAAGGAGAAGACATTCAATTGTTAGACTTACGTGAAATAGAAAACACCGTGTGCGATTATTTTATTATTTGCACAGGAAACTCAAATACACAGGTAAAAGCCATTTCTGGTTCGGTACAAAAAACGGTAAGCAAAGACCTTAAAGACAAACCTTGGCATATAGAAGGGAGTGCAACTGCTGAGTGGATTTTAATGGATTATGTAAATGTAGTTGTACATATTTTTCAGAAGCAAATGCGAGAGTTTTATGACATTGAAAGCTTGTGGGGCGATGCAAAAATTACCCTAATGAACCCTGTTAAATCTTAATTTTAGAAAATATTTTATGAGCAATAAAAATAATAACAAAGCAAATGTACCTAAATTTAAATTCAATTTATATTGGATTTATGGTGCTTTATTTATCGCATTAATCGGATTTCAGTTTTTAAATAGTGGCGATTTAGCTTCTAAAAGTTTATCAAAAAATAAATTTGATGAAATTTTAAGAGAAAACGATATTTCTAAAATCCTTATTTTAAACAATAGTGGTGCTCAAATTTTTATTAAAGAAGAGGCTTTAAAAAAAGAAAAATATAAGAAACAAACCAAATCTGCTTTTTACAGACCTGGTACACCTATGTTTGAATATAATTTTGGAGACTTACAAAATTTCGAAAATCAATTAAAAGACGCGAAAAAGAACTACACATTAGATTATGATTTAAAATTTGATGAGCGTACAAGTATGTTAGATCAAGTTTTCTCATTTTTACCATTTATTATTTTAATAGGTATCTGGATTTTCTTTATGCGAAGAATGTCTGGTGGTGCTGGTGGAGCAGGAGGCGGACAAATTTTTAATATTGGTAAATCTAAAGCAAAATTATTTGATAAAGACACCAAGGTTAAAACATCATTTAAAGATGTAGCAGGTTTAGAAGGAGCAAAAGAAGAAGTACAAGAAATTGTAGATTTTTTAAAAAACCCAGAAAAATACACAGCTTTAGGTGGTAAAATACCAAAAGGAGCATTATTAGTGGGGCCTCCAGGAACAGGTAAAACCCTATTAGCCAAAGCCGTTGCAGGTGAAGCAGAGGTGCCATTTTTTTCGTTATCGGGATCCGATTTTGTAGAAATGTTTGTAGGTGTTGGAGCATCTCGTGTTAGAGATTTGTTTAAGCAAGCTGCACAAAAATCGCCTTCAATTATTTTTATTGATGAAATTGATGCCATTGGTAGAGCAAGAGGTAAAAATAGCATGACAGGTGGTAATGACGAACGTGAAAATACGTTAAATCAATTACTTACAGAAATGGATGGTTTTGGTACAGATACCAATGTAATTGTACTAGCAGCCACAAATAGAGCCGATGTTTTAGATAGCGCATTAATGCGAGCAGGACGTTTTGATAGACAAATTTATGTAGATTTACCAGATATTAGAGAACGTAAAGAAATTTTTGAAGTACATATCAAACCATTAAAATTAGCAGACGATGTTAAAATTGGTTTTTTAGCAGAACAAACTCCTGGTTTTTCTGGTGCAGACATTGCAAATATGTGTAATGAAGCAGCTTTAATTGCAGCAAGAAACAATAAAAAAGCAGTACATCACCAAGACTTTTTAGATGCTGTTGATAGAATTGTTGGCGGATTAGAAAAGAAAAATAAAGTAATTACACCCAAAGAAAAGAAAACAATTGCTTTTCATGAAGCGGGTCATGCAACCGTTAGTTGGATGCTTGAGCATGCAGCTCCATTGGTAAAAGTAACCATTGTACCAAGAGGTCAATCATTAGGTGCTGCTTGGTATTTACCAGCAGAAAGAATGATTGTGCAAACCGAACAAATGTTAGACGAAATGTGTGCAACATTAGGTGGTAGAGCTGCAGAAAAAGTAATTTTTAATAAAATTTCTACAGGAGCTTTAAGCGATTTAGAAAAAGTAACCAAGCAAGCAAGAGCAATGGTTACCGTATATGGTTTAAATGAAAAAGTAGGAAATATTACCTATTATGATTCGGCAGGGAATGATACTTTTGTAAAACCTTATAGCGAGAAAACTGCTAAAACTATTGATGAAGAAATTTCTAAAATGATAGAAGCTCAATATGTAAGAGCTATTGAGTTATTAAAAGTACATAAAGATAAATTAACAGTACTTGCAGAATTATTGTTAGAAAAAGAAGTTATCTTTAAAAAAGATTTAGAAAAAATATTTGGAAAAAGACCTTTTGAAAAAGAAGAAATTAAAGAAATTGAAACCCCTCCAGTTGAAAAAGAAAAAGAGATGTAGTTTTTAATTTTTTAATTTTGTTATGAGTTTTTTTAAAAAAATATTTGGTTTGTCCTCTAACGAACCTGATGAAAATGATGCGAAAAAACAGCAAGTGCATTTGTCTTTAGATGATGCTTTTGTGCATCATTTTATTGATAAAGGAGGAAAGTTTTTGTATTGCGAAACATCCGAAGAGGTAAAAAAGAACCTTTCTCAAATCTTATTAGAAAACAACTGGACACATCTTACGTGTTTTGATAAAAAACTGAATCCTTTTTTAGAAAAAAGTAATGTAACGCTCTCTAGTAAATTAGAAAAAACAATTCCTGTTTTTATAAGTTGTGAGCATTTAATTGCAGATAGTGGTGACATCCTATTTTCATCGAATCAATTAAAAAGCAATAAATTAGCTGCCATGTCTGAAAACTTCATCGTGTATGCAACTACAAGTCAATTAGTTAAAAATACTGGTGAAGGTTTAACGGGTATAAAAAACAACTGTATAAAAAATATCCCTACGAATATAAGTGCCATAAAAAATTATACCATAAAAAAAGATGATGATAATTTCCTAAATTATGGTAACACTAACTCAAAAAACTTATATTTGTTGCTGTTTGAAGATTTATAAATATGAACAGCCTTTTACAAAGGAGTCTTTCTGGATTTGTGTACGTTGCAGTTTTTGTTTCGGCAATTTTATTTTCTAAAGAATCATTTTTACTAGTAACTACTTTTTTTGCACTAGTTTCTCTGTACGAATTTAAAAAAATAATACAATTTAAAAATATAGCTCCATTTATTATTTTGCCTTTGGTAGTGTATTTTACCGTTTTTCATTTAAAAGAGAACCGTTCTTTTTTCTTGTTGCTAATTACATTGTTTACATCCATCAAATTAATCTATCATTTATATACTAAAACCTCTATCGAACCAAAAATATTTTTAGATAAAATGGATTTATCTATCCGATATATTATTTTTCCATTTGCTTTTTTAATGATGATTCCTTTTACAGACGGAAGCTATAATCCGCAGATATTAATAGGGATTTTAATATTGATTTGGGTAAACGATAGTTTTGCATTTCTAGTAGGTAAAAACTTCGGGAAAAGAAAACTGTTTGAAAGTGTGTCACCTAAAAAAACGATAGAAGGTTTTATGGGCGGTGTACTATTTTCTTTACTAGCCTCTTATATTATTGCGATCAATACAAGCACTTTTTCAATTTTAAACTGGGTAATTATTTCGGTAATTGTTTCTACAATTGGCACCATTGGAGATTTGGTGGAGTCTAAATTTAAAAGACAAGCCAATGTAAAAGATAGCGGAAATATTATGCCAGGTCACGGAGGATTATTAGACAGACTTGATAGTTTGTTTTTTGTCGCTCCCTTCGTATATTTGTACATTCACTTTATTTTATAACTTATGATTCGTTTTCACAAAGAAGGTTACACTATTATTTCTATTGCATTTGTTACAGCATTTGTAGGCATTTTTCTTACCGAAAAATATATTGACACCTTTTGGTTGATGAAAACAATACAAGTTGCGATCTTAATTTTTTTAGGATTGATTTTACAATTTTTTAGAAACCCTAAAAGAGAAACAACGATAAATGATAATCATATTATTGCACCTGTTGATGGTAAAGTAGTTGTGATAGAAGAAGTAGAAGAACCCGAATATTTTAAAGACAAAAGGTTGCAAGTATCCATCTTTATGTCGCCATTAAATGTGCATGTAACTCGTTATGCAACAAGTGGTAATATTAGTTTTAGTAAATATCATCCAGGGAAATATTTAGTTGCGTGGCATCCTAAAGCATCTACAGAAAACGAAAGAACAACCGTTGTAATTAATAATGATGTTTTTGGCGAAGTTTTGTACAGACAAATTGCAGGTGCTGTAGCAAGAAGAATTGTAAATTACGCAGAAAAAGGCAACGAAGTAGTACAAGGTACAGATGCAGGATTTATTAAATTTGGGTCTAGAGTAGATGTTTTTCTTCCGTTAGGAACTAAAATTGATGTAAAAATTGGCGATACCGTTAAAGGTGGCGTACAAGTAATTGCTCAAAAATAAATCGACCGTGAAAAGTGATTTAGACATAAAATTTGAAAAAGCATACCAAGAAGTTTCTAAAATTAGAAGCAAAGTTGCGCCAGATATTATGTTGCGTTTTTACGCCTTTAATAAACAGGCAACAGCAGGTAATAATTTTTCGTTTAATGCAAGTGCAGATGTAAGAAATGGCTTTAAATTTAATGCTTGGATGCAGTTAAGCGGAATGTCATCTGAAGATGCTAAAAAAGCATATATTAAACTAGCAAAAAAAATAATAAATCAATCTAAAATTAAATAACATGAAAAAAACAATATTTGTTTTATCTGTATTGATGTTCGCCATCAGTTTTACAGGATGTAAATCAGAAAAAAAGAAAGAAGTTAAAAAAGAAGTAAAAGAAACCGTAAAAATGTATTCTTTATTTAACGCAAATAATAAAGTAAATTGGACTGCCTACAAAACAACCGAAAAGAAACCTGTAAAAGGAACTTTTAAAACGGTAAACATTACTAAAAATGGTGTTGGAAACTCAATAAAAGAGGCGGTAAATAATGCCGAATTTTCTATTCCTGTTGCTAGTATTTTTTCTAGTAATGCAGATAGAGATTCTAAATTAATTAAACTGTTTTTTGGAGTAATGAATAATACTGAGTTGTTATCGGGAAAATTAATGATTACCGATGCTACTTCTGGTACTGCAACGATTACTATGAACGGAATTACAGAAACTATGCCCTTTACATATACTATTGAAAACAATGTATTTCAGTTAGAAGCTACGTTAGATTTAAAGAAATGGAAAGCAGAAACAGCAATCGCTTCTTTAAACAAAGCCTGTTTTGCATTACACAAAGGCGCTGACGGAATTAGCAAAACGTGGGATGAAGTTGCGTTACATATTTCTTCTACATTTAAATAAAAAATACGTTTTTAAAAACAAAAAAATCGAGCTATTTGGCTCGATTTTTTTTGATATTAATAGTTCGTGAATTATTTACCTTTTTTCAGTCTTATCAACCACCAATCTATTTTCTCTATTGGCAATTTCCCAAGCGGTATGAAATACCAATCGTGCTCTGTTTTCTAGTAAATTGTAGTTAATTTTATCGGGTGTGTCTGAGTCTTTATGATAATCGGCATGCGTACCATTAAAGTAAAAAATAATCGGAATTTGGTGTTTTGCAAAATTATAATGATCAGAACGATAGTAAAAACGATTTGGGTCATTTTCATCATTATATTTGTAATCTAAATCAATATTCATGTATTTTTTATTGATATTTTCTGACAATGTATGCAATTCAGAACTCAATTTATCAGCACCAATTAAATACACAAAATTAGGATTTCCTTTGTGTCTTGCATCAATACGACCAATCATATCAATATTCAAATCAACCACCGTGTTTTTTAACGGAAAAATAGGGTGCTCAGAATAATATTTAGAACCCAACAAACCTTTTTCTTCGCCAGTTACATGTAAAAATAAGATAGAACGCTTTGGTCTATGTCCGTTTTTTGTTGCTTTTTGAAAAGCCTCGGCAATTTCTAAAACGGCAACTGTACCAGAACCATCATCATCTGCACCGTTGTAAATTTTTTCTCCTCGAACACCTAAATGGTCTAAATGTGCCGAAATTACTACAATTTCATCTGGTTTTTCGCTTCCTTTTATAAAAGCCAATACATTTTCTGAGTCTTTTAATTTTTGTCCTCTACTATTTTTTGTTAAGAACTTAGAAGGCACTTCTTGAAAATAATCATCGCCTCCTAAAGGAGAAGCAATTCCTTGATGTACATAAAAATCTTTTAAATAATTTACCGCAATTTTTTGTCCAGGTTCTCCTGTTTCTCTTCCTTTAAAAGCATCCGAAGCATATACAAAAAGATGATTTCCTAAATCTTTTGCCGTAATTGTTGCCGCATATTTTGCTGCTTGATCAATGTTTTTATCGTTGTTTTTGCTAGAAGAAGAGTCTTTACCAGCGCCACAACTTACTACAATCACCGCCATTGTTAAATAAAGTAATTTTTTCATCGAAATATATTGAGTTTTAAATGATTAAAAGAAATTTTTATTCTTGATATAAATTTTAGTCATAAAATTCACTCGAATCGATAAAATTTCTTCTGTATTGCCAAATATAAAAAACTAATGACTTTTTTTAATGATAAATTGTTCTAATGTTCTGTTAAAATTAATTAAATCGGATGGAAATAAATCATCAAAAGCATTTTGTTTGATTAATTCTGATGCTGTTCCGCAACTTATCTTCTCTTCGGATAGTAATATCATTTCATTTGCTAATTGAATGGCTAAATTAACTTCATGTGTAGAGATGAGAATGGTTTTTTTTGTGTTTTTCACCAATTTTTGAAGCAACGAAAATATTTTTATGGTATGATGAATGTCTAAATGTGCCGTAGGTTCGTCTAAAATTATAATTTCGGTATCTTGTGCCAAGGCTCTGGCAATAAGAACTCTTTGTAATTGTCCGTCGCTCAATTCATAAAATCGATGATTTTTAAGATGTGTAATTTCTGTTTCTTTTAATGCCCACATTACTTTTTGAATGTCTTTTTCAGAAAGCGTGTCAATCCAGTTCGTATAAGGTTGTCGCCCTAAAGCAACGAGTTCAAACACGGTTAATTGACTTTCTGGTAAGCGTTCTGTTAGTACCAAACTCAATTGCGTTGCCAAGTCTAAATTGTTGTATTCCGTCAGGTTTTTTTTGTTGATAAAAATGTTACCATCCAAAGGAGGTTGCACCTTTGCTAAGGTTCGTAATAACGTAGATTTTCCAATACCATTTTTACCCAACAACGCCACAAATTTCCCTTTTTCGATAGAAAGATGAATGTTTTTAGCAATGATTTTATCTTGCTTTTTTTGTGGATAACCGATGCTTAAGTTTTCGGTTTTTAGGATGATATGTTTAGACACAGATTTCACTAATTTTCACTATTTATTTGTTTCATATTTATTGTTGTTCGATTAAAATTTACAACAATTCTAAAAGGTTATATTTAATAGGAGTTTTAAAATCTTTTTTTAAATAGATACCTTGCTTTTTCTGTTTTTTTAATTTTCTGTTTTCTTAATAAGAATAATTTTTAAACAACTGTTTGTTATGTAATTATGTTCAAGTCTTTTATCTTTCGTCTAATAGTGAAACGGTCTTACGTCTATAGTCGGACACTACTATTTAGTCTTCAATCTTTTTAATTCTTTTTCCTTCAGAGAAATGTCCAAAGAACAAAGGATATTAAATATACATTTTCTTTTTTCTTACCAATAACCAAATTACCACAGGAGCGCCAAATAATGAGGTAATTGCGTTAATTGGTAAGGTATATTCGCTCGTTGGTAATTGTGCAACGGTATCGCAAATTAATAAAATAATAGCACCTAAAATAGCTACTGCTGGCACTAATATTTTATGATTTGAGGTCGTAAAAATCAATTTTGTAATATGTGGTACTGCTAATCCTATAAAAGCAATTGGGCCAGAAAAAGCAGTAATAACACCTGTTAATAAACTGGTAATAAGTAAAATAATATTTCTGTTTTTTTTAATATTGATACCCAGACTTTTTGCATAGTTTTCGCCTAATAAAAAACTATTTAACGGTTTTATAATCGAAAAGGTTGCTATTATTCCGATGAGATAAATAACTAAAAAAACACCAATTTCTTGCCATGATAAATTACCCAAACTACCAAAACTCCAAAACATGTATTGTTGTATTTGTTCGGCTTCACTAAAATAGGCAAGTACGCTAATTACAGCAGCGGTTACACTACCAAACATAAGTCCGATTATTAAAATAGACATGGTATTTCGTACTTTTTGTGCAGCAATAATTACAGCAAAAAGCACTAAAAAAGACCCCGTACTTGCTGCAATTGTTAATGCCCAATTAGAAAAAGCAAACGACATAAAAACGCCTCCAAATAATGATGATCCTAAAATTAACAGCGCAACGCCCAAACTTGCTCCTGATGAAATTCCTAATACAAAGGGGCCCGCAAGCGGATTTCTAAACAAGGTTTGCATTAATAATCCGCTAATTGATAAACCAGAACCAACTAAAATGGCGGTAATGGCTTTTGGTACTCTAAAATTTAAAATGATGGTTTGCCAACTTTCTTTGATAGTATCATCACCAAAAAAAATAGCAACAACATCTTGAAACGGAATTGTAACAGAACCTAAACTAACGTTTACAAATGTTAAAATTATCAGTAAAACTGATAAAAGTAAAAAAGGTATTTTGTATGTTTTATTTGAGCTCAATTATTCTGCGTAATTTGTTAAAAAATCGACCAGTTTTTTAATAGCGATTCCTCTGTGGCTAATTTTGTTTTTTTCTTCGGATGTCATTTCTGCAAACGATTTATTAAACCCATCAGGTTGAAAAACAGGATCGTAACCAAAACCTTTTTCTCCTTGTTTTTCGGTTAAAATAGTGCCTTTACAAATACCTTCAAAAAAGTACTGTTTTTTATCAATAAAAAGTGAAATTACGGTTCTAAATTGCGCCTTTCGGTTGGTTATATTTTTCAATTCTTTTAAAAGTTTTTGCATGTTTTTTTCAGAATCGTTTTCAATTCCTGCATAACGAGCCGAATACACTCCTGGTGCATTGTTAAGACTTGTGACTTCTAAACCTGTATCGTCTGCAAAACAATTTTTATTAAAATTATCGACAATATAATCGGTTTTAATTTGTGCATTTCCTTCTAAAGTAGTTGCGGTTTCTTCGATATCATCAAAACAATTGATATCTTTTAAACTTAATAAAGTAATCTGTTTTGGAAGCATTTTTTGTACTTCTAATAATTTATGTTGGTTGTTGGTTGCAAATACGAGTTTCATGTATCAGAAAAATTATAAGACAAAACTAATCAATTAGATTGAATACAAAAGCTCGTTACGTGAGTTATTCATGATGATAAGGTTCGTTCTTTAAAATTGTAAATGCACGATAAAGTTGTTCTACTACAAAAAGTCGAATCATTTGATGTGAGAAAGTCATTTTAGAAAGCGATATTTTTCCTGTTGATTTTTTATAAACGGCATCCGAAAATCCGTAAGGACCGCCAATAACCAATACCAATTGTTTGATGCCCGAATTCATCTTTTTTTGTAGATATTTAGAAAATTCTATCGATGTGAAATGTTTGCCTTTGTCATCTAATAATACCAAAACATCCGTATTTTGTAGTTTTTTTAATAGCAGTTCGCCTTCTTTTTCTTTCTGTTGCGTTTCGCTTAAATTCTTAGTGTTTTTAAGGTCAGCAATGATCTCTAACTCAAATTTTATATAATGTTTTAACCTGTTTTGATAGGTTTCGATGAGTTTAATAAGGTTTTTATCATCTGTTTTACCAATGGCGAGTAGTTTTATTTTCATTTTAAAAACAATGAGGTTTGTGATAGTGTTCTTTTTCAAAGACTCCGTAACCTTCTCTATGCAATGATTGATATGAATTTTGCCAATCTTTTTTAAACGGTGTCCAGTCGGAGTTTTTTACTAATTTTTTTAAGAGTTTATCCTGTAAATGTCCGCCACTAATAAAGTACTCTCCATTTGGTTTAATTACAACAAAATTACTATTATACATTATTTTAAAAAATGTATTTTTAAACATCCCTCTATCTTTAATCCAATGTAAATTTGGGTATGTTTTTATAGAACCATAATCGTATTTATAAATATAAAAAGTTTCAGCGTTTAATTTTTTATATCTTTTTACACATTTTTGTTGTCTTTTTATCCACTTTTTTCTTGAATAGTCGAATTTTCTTAAACTAAAAGGTCCGTGTTTAACAGAGTCGTGTTTTAAAATATGTTTTTTGTAATTTCTTTCTCTTGCTTTAAAATCATACAAGCTATCTCTATAGGTTATCATGATAATTGCATTTAAGCTAATTGCCTTATTGGAGGTTTTTGATAATAATGCTTTAATTTGTTTATAACCGATTTTTTTAACTGAACCAAACTTAAATCGAAAAACAACTTTGTGAATAATTTCTTTACCTGTTTTAAAATCAAGACATTTTAACACTCTAGAAGAACATTTCTCTAAATAAAAATGAGGAGTAATTTCTTTCATATTTTCATCTAAGTAATATTCTTTTTTTTGAGAATAACTAGAGTAAGCGACAAATAAAAAAAATAAAAGAAGTTTAAATTGATTTATTTTCATAGAATTTAAAGGGTTTTGTCAAAAATACTATATTTTTGGAATATTAAAAACTTTTAAATGATATCAGAAGAACAATTCAATAAAGAATTAGCCATTATAATTGCCAATGCCTTACGAGAAGATATTGGCGATGGCGATCATACCTCATTATCTTGTATTCCTGCGGATGCTCAAGGAAAAGCAAAATTATTGGTGAAAGACGAAGGAATTATAGCAGGCGTTGATTTTGCTAAAATGGTTTTTAATGCTGTAGATGAAGATTTAAAAGTAGAAACCCTTATAAATGATGGCGAAAAAGTAAAATATGGCGATATTGTATTTTATGTATCGGGTAAATCGCAATCTATTTTACAAGCCGAACGTATTGTGTTAAATTCGATGCAACGGATGAGTGCCATTGCAACGAAAACTCGTTTTTTTGCTGATTTATTAAAAGGTACAAAAACCAAAGTATTAGATACCCGAAAAACCACACCAGGAATTAGAGCCCTCGAAAAATGGGCAGTAAAAATAGGCGGAGGCGAAAATCATCGATTTGCGTTGTATGATATGGTGATGATTAAAGACAATCATATTGATTTTGCTGGTGGAATTACCCAAGCCATCACAAAAACAAAAAAGTATTTAGCCGATAAAAATTTAGATATTAAAATAATTGTTGAAGCAAGAAGTTTAGAAGAAATCAAAGAGATTTTAGAAAATAAAGGCGTGTATCGAATTTTAATTGACAATTTTAATTATGAAGATACTCGTAAAGCAGTAAAACTCATCGGTAACCAATGTCTCACAGAATCTTCGGGCGGAATTACCGATAAAACCATCAGAAAATATGCCGATTGTGGCGTAGATTTTATTTCATCAGGAGCATTAACACATTCGGTTTATAACCTAGATTTAAGCTTAAAAGCAGTTTGATGATGTCGTAATTAGTGACTAGTAACTAGTGAATAGTGACTAGTGACTAGTGAATAGTGAAAAGAATGTCATTGTGAGAAATGAGGTACGTAGCTTGTATTGAGCGAAGTCGAAATAAGGGGGCAATCTCTCTAAGAAAAAAATAAAATTTATGACTAATTATTTTGATGCAGAAACTTTCACAAAAATTGATTTCACCAAAACTAAAATCAACAAAGGAGAGTATGATAATTGTATTTTTAAAGATTGTAATTTTGAAGGGATTCATGCATCAAACATCCAATTTGTAGAATGCGAATTTATCGGTTGTAATTTTAGCAATACCATTGTAAAAGACACTGCATTTAAAGATGTGCAATTTAAAAACTGTAAACTATTAGGAGTAAAATTCAACGAATGTGATACTTTTTTACTGCAATTTTACTTTGTAGATTGTCAGTTGCAATTTTCATCCTTTTATCAGTTAAAAATGACGAAGACAAGATTTATCAACTGTAATTTACAAGAAGTAGATTTTACTGAAACCAATTTATCGAATTCGGTTTTTGATAATTGCGATGTAAAACAAGCTATTTTTGACCGAACTAATTTAGAAAAGGTTAATTTTACATCATCCTATAATTATACCATAAATCCTGAGAAAAATAAATTAAAAGGAGCAAAGTTTTCTAAAGAGGGAGTAGCAGGATTGTTAAGTGAATATGGTATTTTTATTGAGTGATGAAGATGTAAAGTTAGAGAGTTGAAAGGTTAAACGGACAAAGGTGCAAAGTGCAAAGGTTTGGAGGTAAAGTTTAAAAAGGTTTTTAAATTAGGATAAAAAAATGAAAACGTTTAGAGAATTAGTTGTTTGGCAAAAATCGATGAGTTATGTAACAGAGATTTATAAGGTTTCTAAAAAATTTCCAAGAGAAGAAATATTTGGTCTTACTTCGCAAATGAGAAGAAGTGCTATTTCTGTACCAAGCAACATATCAGAAGGTTTTGGACGACAAGGATTGAATGATTATATTCGGTTTTTAAATATAGCCATTGCTTCTTTATTTGAATTACAAACTCAAGTAGAAATTTCTTATAATTTAGCGTATATTTCAAAAGAAAAATTTAAAGAATTGTTTGAGTTATCAAGAGAAATAGAAAGAATGCTATCGAGTTTAATCAGAAAATTAAAAGAGAAAAGATAATTTAAAACCATTGCACTTTGCACCTTTACGTCTCTGTAACTTTGCACCTTTGTAACTTAACCCCTTTGTAACTTTGAACCATAAAAAATGACAAAACCAATAGAAGATAACTTATCAAAAATACCCATCATTAATATTTTGGTGCGTTTCGGGAAGAAAATAAAAATACCTGGGTTGCAAGGGATGTCTTTGTATGATGTCTTAGAAATGTACATTATTGGTATTGTAAAAGGAGCATTAACAACGCGTGCAAGCGGTATTTCGTTCAGTTTTTTTATGGCAATTTTTCCGTTTATGTTGTTTGTGTTAACTTTAATTCCGTATATCCCTATTGATGGTTTTCAAGCCGAATTAATGGCGCTTATTGCAGAAGTTTTACCACCCAAAACGTTTGATGCCGTAAACTCTGTGTTAGATGACATCATAAATAATCAATACGGAGGTTTACTTTCATTCGGCTTTTTACTTTCCATTTTTTTAATGACAAACGGTGTAAATGCTATTTTTGGCGGATTCGAATATTCGTATCACATCAAAGAAGTACGGAATGTCATAAAAACGTATTTTATATCTTTAGTAGTGTCTTTGGTGATGGTTTTTTTCTTAATAGTAACCGTTGCGTTAACTATTTTCTTTGGAATTGCGCTTAATAAATTAAAAGCACAAGGTTGGTTAGAAAATGATATTTTTTGGTTGCAATTTGGTAGAGGCGCTTTGTTTGTAGTGATGGTTTTTACCACGGTTTCAATGCTATTTCATTACGGAACAAAACAAGGAAAACAATCTTCTTTTTTCTCTGCAGGTACTATATTTACCACCATTTTATCGATATTAACCTTTTATGTATTTAGTTTTTACGTAACCGAATTTTCTAAATATAATGAGTTGTATGGTTCTATCGGAACGCTATTAATTTTGATGCTATTTATTTGGCTAAACTCCATTATTTTACTCTTAGGTTTTGAGTTAAATGCATCTATCAATCGATTAAAACGAAAAAATAAACGAATAAAAATTTGAAATCATGAATAAAAAAGTACTACTATTTTTAGCAACAGCATTGTTGTTTATCAATTGCAATCAACAAAAAAAAGAAAAAATTGATAGTGCATCTATCAAAATTGAAGGAGTTGTTTTAAATAACGGCACATTGTGGAAAGCAAATAAAGAAACTACTGACGGAATTGCAGCTATGAAGAAAACGATTGCCTCTTTTTCTAAAAATGCTGATGTAGAGAGTTATACGTCTTTAAAAGAAACCTTAGAAAATCAATTTACCCAAATTTTTTCTAGATGCACCATGAAAGGAGAAGCACATGAGCAATTACACAATTATTTAAAACCGATGATTTCTTATTTTGACGGACTCACATCAAAAGATAAAAAGGAGAGAAAAGAGAACTTACATCAATTAGAAAAACACGTTTTGGGCTACTCAAATTATTTTAACTAACCGATTTTCTAAAACAATTTTTCCGATATTTGCAAACTCATTAATCAATAATAAATTTATCACTTCGAGTGAATTTTATGAATGGAAATGAATAAAATTAGTATCGAGAAGTAACTGTGAAAAATTAATGAGTTCTCGATACATTCTGATTGCATTCGGAATACTAGAACAAACAACAAACAACCGACAACTGAAAACAGACAACCGACAACCGAAAACCAAAAAAATGAAACCAAGCATTCCTAAAGGAACAAGAGATTTTTCGGCTACAGAAGTAGCAAAAAGACGCTATATATTTAATACTATACAAGAAACTTTTGAAGTTTACGGATTTCAACCGATTGAAACGCCCAGTTTTGAAAACTCATCTACCTTGATGGGAAAATATGGCGATGAAGGTGATCGTTTGATTTTTAAAATATTGAATTCTGGAGATTATTTGAAAAAGGTTGAAGAACAGCTGTTACAAGAAAAAAATAGTTTACAAATCACCTCAAAAATCTCCGAAAAAGCACTCCGTTACGATTTAACTGTGCCATTTGCAAGATATGTGGTACAGCATCAAAACGATATTACATTTCCGTTTAAGCGTTATCAAATACAACCTGTTTGGAGAGCAGATCGTCCGCAAAAAGGGCGTTTTAGAGAGTTTTATCAATGCGATGCCGATGTAGTTGGAAGCAAATCGTTATTACAAGAAGTAGAATTTGTACAATTATACGATGCTGTTTTTAGTAAGTTAGGTTTACAAAGAACGACTATAAAAATTAACAATCGAAAAATATTATCGGGTATTGCCGAGGTAATTGGTGCACAAGATAAACTTATCGATTTTACGGTGGCGTTAGATAAATTAGACAAAATAGGCGAGGAGGGAGTTGTAAAAGAAATGCTATCGAAAGGGATTTCTGAAACGGCGATTCAAAAAGTGAATCCGTTGTTTCATTTTTCGGGATCTAATGAAGATAAATTAGCTTCTTTATCGGCAATGTTGCAAACATCCGAAGAAGGAACAAAAGGCGTAGAAGAATTACGTTTTGTTATCGAATCTGTTAAAACACTCGGGTTAACATCAGCAAGATTAGAAGTAGATGTAACTTTAGCAAGAGGTTTGAACTATTATACAGGTGCTATTTTTGAAGTTGCTGCACCGCCTGAAGTAAAAATGGGTTCGATTGGCGGCGGCGGAAGATATGACGATTTAACAGGTGTTTTTGGGCTAAAAGATGTAATAAGTGGTGTTGGTATTTCGTTTGGTTTAGATCGTATTTATTTGGTAATGGAAGAACTCGGTTTGTTACAATCGGTTGCATTACCAAAACCCAAAGTTTTGTTTTTAAATTTTGATGTAGCTAGTAATATTACTGCTTTAAAAGCAATTAAAGAATTGCGTAAGAATGGTGTGAAATCAGAAATTTATCCTGATACAGCAACGAGTAACAAACAACAGAAAAAACAATGGAAATACGTAAGCAATAGAGAAATTGAGTTTGTGGTTTCTAAAGTAGAAGGTGGTGTTTTTACATTAAAAAATATGACAAACGGTACGCAAATTACTTGCTCATTAGCAGCGTTGATAAAAAATGTAGCATCATAAAAATTTATAATTGCATTGATACAAACTTTAAAAAAATAGATTTACCCTTATCTGTTTGTCGTATCTTTGCAACCTAATTAAGAAAAGATAATGTTCGAAGTAAATAACGAAATGAATCAACCAAAAATAGACGAAATAGGAGAAAATCACGTAGGTACATCAGCAAAAACACCTTTGCGTGATGATGCTTTTGCTATTTCTGACAGCGAAAAAATTGAAAAAATTCAAGAAAGTGTAAGAGATATTTTACAAACTTTAGGGATGGATTTAACCGATGATAGTTTACAAGGAACTCCGAAACGAGTTGCAAAAGCATTTGTAAATGAGTTGTTTATGGGATTGAATCCTAAAAATATGCCCAAAGCTTCTACGTTTGATAATAATTATAAGTACGGCGAAATGTTGGTAGAAAAAAACATTATTGTGTATTCTACTTGCGAGCATCATTTATTGCCAATTATTGGTAGAGCACATGTTGCTTATATTTCTAATGGTAAAGTAATTGGGCTTTCTAAAATGAACCGAATTGTAGAATATTTTTCTAAAAGACCACAAGTTCAAGAGCGTTTGACCATGCAAATTGTACAATCTTTACAAAATGCTTTAGGTACAGATGATGTTGCTTGTGTTATTGATGCAAAACATTTATGCGTAAATTCAAGAGGAATTAAAGACATTGAAAGTAGTACCGTAACATCAGAATTTGGCGGAAAATTTAAAGACAGAGATGTGCGTAGAGAATTTTTAGACTATATTAAAATGGACACCGATTTTGATTGATAACATCCTAAACATACATAACCCGAACCACTATTTTTTGATAGTGGTTTTTTTTGTGTAAAAAAAATCGTATTTTTTTGCGACACTTTTAAAAAATCTGCGTTCTAATAATAGAAGGCTAACTAACTCAATTTTTTGAACGAACAAAAACTCATACAAGATTGTAAAAACAACGTGTATTCGGCTCAAATGCAAGTATATAATTTGTACAAAAACAGGCTGTATAATAGTAGTTTTAGAATTTTAAAAAACAGAGAAGATGCACAAGATGCAGTGCAAGAATCATTTATAAAAGGATTTGAGAAAATCCATCAAATCAAAGAAGAAAAACATTTAGGTTCTTGGTTAAATAGAATTGTCATTAATTACTCTTTAGATGTGCTTAGAAAACGCAAAAAGATTGTTTGGTTAGAAGAAACCTATCTGTTAGAAACTGAAATTGAAGAGGTTGTTAATGAAGATGATATTACTTTTTCAGTTGATAAAATTAAGGCTTGTATCCATCAACTAAAAGAAAAATACCGAATTGTTTTAGTACTGTATCTTATTGAAAATTACACACATAAAGAAATTGGTCACTTGCTAAAAATCAACGAAAGTACGGTTAGAAACCAATACAGAAGAGGTAAGAATATGTTACTAGAACAATTAAATAAAAACCATTAAAATGGATTTAAAAAAATACATACAAGAACATAAAAACGAGTTTGATGATAAAAAATTATCAACAGATTTTGATGCCGTTTTTAAAACTGCTTTAAAGAACAAATTACATCAAAAACCAACTAAAAACAAGGTGGTTTATTTAAAATATATTGCATTGGCAGCTTGTTTGATTTTAGGGATTTTTATTGGAGTAAAAATCATCAATCAACAAGAAATAAAGAAAGAATTGATGGCAAATTTGAGTGCAGATTCTGCAGGTGTTCGGTTAGAAGGTATTTATAGTTTTAGTGATGATTATACCAAAGAAGACACGCAAATTATTAAAACATTGATTAAAATTTTACATACCGATAGTAATGGCAACGTAAAAATTGCCACGATAGACGCTTTGTTAAAATTCCCCACCAATGAACTTATTAGAAAAAATTTAATTATTGCTTTAGAAAAAGAAACATTACCCTTGGTGCAAATCAAGTTGATTACATCCGTTAGTTTTTTAAGAGAAAAACGTGCACAAAAATCGCTTAAAAAAATTATGGAAAACAAACAAACATTTCCGATAGTTAAAAGTAACGCAGCTTTGGCTATGAATAATTTAAAACAGTAAAAAAAAATGAAAAATATCGCAAAAATAATTACAGTACTCTTTTTGCTAATTCAAGTAACAACAAATGCTCAAGAAAAGAAAATTCCGTTTAAAAAAGGCGTGTTAAAAATATGTTCGTCTAAAAATTTTCAGATAAAAGGCTATGATGGAAAAGAAGTGGTGATAAAAAGTTTGTCTAAATATAGACGAAATCATGTTTTTTTCTCTAAAGTTACTTCTAATTTTACAAATGGTAGAATTTCGAATATAAACATAGATTCACTTTCTATTACAAGACCTATAAGAGGGTTTCGTATTAATTCTAATAAAAAACAAAAAAAAGGGTTAAAAAAATTAGGTAAAAAATCGGATGCTGATAATGGCATTTATTTAAAAATTGAACAAAAAAATGGAGAACTTATTCTATATGATGATAATACTGATGATACCTTTGTTATGGTAAGCGGAGAAGCTTACCAAATAATGGTGCCAAACTCTTTAAAATTAATTTGGGATTCATCAAATTGTAAATCAACTAACAGAGAAAATTCAGTATTTTTTTACAATTCCAAAATATCTAGTTTAACTGATTTTTCTGGCGAAGTAGAGATATCATCGTCTTTAAATAATTTAAAATTAAAAGACGTTACAGGCCCTGTTTCTATCAATTCTTTAGGAGGAAATGTAAAAATTATATTTGATAAAAAATTGCCTCAAAAATTGTATTCTGTTTATACCAATAACGGATATATTGATGTTACTTTTCCGAAATCATCTAATATTTTAGTTGATGCAAAAGCAAGTGAAATATATAGCAATTTAGATTTTAAAATAATATCAGAAAAAGAATATTACGGAGTTCAAGAAATGAAATTAAAGTTAAAATCGGGAAAAGTAAAGATGAAATTAAATACAGGTTTCGGAAGTATTTATTTACGTAAAAACTAAAAATATTTGAAATTATAACTCCCGATTTGAAAAATCAAATCGGGAGTTTTATAAGTTATAAAATACACGAGATTCTACTCATAAAAATACAGTTTCTTCGTTCTAAAATCGCCATTAATAGCGCTTTGAGATTCTTTTAAGTAGCCACCATTTTCTGTAATATAAGTGATAACATTTTGCGAACCGTTGCTAATAATATGCGATGCGAATTTTGAACTATAAATTTCAGCAGCTTCTTGTAAAGAGTAAAATAATACGGCATTGTTACTGTTTTTAAAAGTTCTTGCCATGGTATCACTCCATAGATAACCTTTAGGGGCTATAACGGTATTATAGTTGTAATTTACATTTAATGTATTGGTAGCTGTTGTTAAATTAGTTACTTTTAAGTGAGAAACATTCGTATTAGATAAGGTAAGTTCTGTAGAAAACAAACCGTTAGATGTTTTAAAAACTTAAATTCAAGTAATAAATGCGACTTTTTTGAAGTCATTATTTGATTATATTTTTTCAGAAGAAAAAGGAACAGAGTCCCTTTT
>CAMZMA010000222.1 GCA_947311815.1 uncultured Flavobacteriaceae bacterium | reverse complement strand
CCCGATCTGATTTAATGATTTAATGGGCTAATTATTTCATGTTTTGTATGGTTTAATTATTGTATGTTTTTATGGGTTATTTAGTGTATTTGTTGAATGGGTTGAATGGGTTGAATGGTTTAATGATTGAATGGTTTAATGGTTTAATGATTGAATGTTGTAATGGTTTTAATGATTGAATGATGGTAGTTGATTATTAATGACTTCAAGCTATAGATGGTGGTTTTACGTATAGGGTATTTAACTGTCCAAATTTATTGAAAAATGGAATATTAAAAAAAGCTATCTTTTTAGAGATAGCTTTTCATCTATGAAAAAACAAAACAATTAAAATTATTGTTTAGCATATTTATTTGCGGTTAAATGCTTCTAGATTCCATGGTTTAGCATTTGAAGGTGTAGGTTCAATTTTTAAGAATTTTTCTTCAAATCTGCCTTCACCAAAATACTTGTCGTAATTATTTTTTACTTTTTCTAAAGCTTTGTATTGTTCTGGGTCATTTTCTCTATCTTCTTCATAAAAAGCTAATCTTTTATTGATTTTATCTTGTGGTAAGTCATTAAAAGGTTCACATTCAGGGAATATGTCATCTATTAAAAATTCAATAAATTCTTGAGAATATCCAATGTGATGATTTTCAACTTCCCATATAAAAGAAGGGTGTTTAAATATATCAAAAAATGTGATGTCAAAATATTTATTAAAAAGGTTTAATTTTTCTTTTAAAATTCCGGGTGTTGTTTTTTGAGTTCTAATTGTAGCTTCTTTTGGGTTTTGTGCAGATTTCCATGGATGTATGTGTGGTGCTATTTTAGTATATGATAAGCTCCATAAGGTTAAACTGTCTAAAATCTCATACCATCTGTTTTTTATTTCAGTCCATTCTGCTAATTGATGTCTGTATTTATAGTCGATTTCTTTATGTAGATAGCTTAATTCTTTAGAATTTGGGACATTAAATTTACTTTTTTCGGCTAAAAAATTAAAGGCTTGTAATTTTTCGGTGTCAATAGCTATATGAATAGGGCTTACAGCATTAGCTTTTGCCATGTCTAAACTATATTGTAGTCCTTTTTTCAAAACAACACTACCATCCATAGCTTTGTCTAATCCTGTTTCAATTTGTAAGCGTAAAAACTTAGGTAATGTCATTCCTTCTTGTTCACCAAGAGCAATTACATCTTCAATTCCTTTAATGATTATAGTTGGATCATTTAAAATTGAAGTTTCAACACTTTGGTCAATTTGTTTTTTATTGTTTATATGTTTGTTGCTTTCTTCAATTGAAGCTTGATAATTGCGTTTAATTTGTTCAATTGCATTTTTTAAAGCATCAATGTTTTGTTTTAAAAGGGAGGCATCATCATATCCATTAGTATTAGAGTTTTGTTGAGCTTCTGATGTTAATACTTTACTGTAATAATCACTAAATTTAGCAAACAAATTTTCTTGCATTAAAGCACTGTTGTATGTCATTATGTCGGAGTGTATTTGACTTAACTCTTCCATTCGGTTAAGTGTTGCTTTCATGTTATCATAATTCTCTCCTGATAATCCTTTTTCTTCTACTTCTGTTAGCATCTTTCTAAAAGGGTCTAACATGGGGTTAACCATCATTTCATCTACTGGCATAATTTAATTTTTTAACGATTAATTAATTTTGCGTATTTTTCAGTTTGTTCTTTTACATGATCTTTTTTGTAAGGGAACTTATCAATAAATCTTTCTTCAAGAGCAATGTTTGGGTTGATTTTCCAGTTTGATTGCCAAGAATCATTATTGTTTTCTAAATCATTAACATTTCTTATTAAGGCTTGTTTATTTTCTTCAGTAGTTTCTAACATGCTAGCTTTATAATTATCAGGTACAACTGCTTTTTGATATATTTCGTAGTTTTCGAGTAAGTGCCAATCTAACAAAAGTTGAGTGTTGGCTTCATCCATTGCAATTTCAATACTGTTTTTATTTATTTCTTCTACAACAAATGTTGTTAAGTCTTGACTATTGTTAAAATCATCAATTTTGGATAAAATTCTTTGACTTGATAATTGACGAATTTTTTCGTTATATTTATTATAAAAATCATATTCAATTTTACTTTCATCTTTTACAAGGGCTATGGCGCACATTTCGTTTTTATTGCCTATTTTATCTTTAAACTCTTCAAGGGTTTGACAAGACTGCATGGCATCTGACAAATCTTTTTCTGCTTGATAAGTGTTGATGTATTTTGGGTTATTGGCATATTTTTCTGCCCTTACCTTGTAATATGCTTTGTATTCTTCTAGTAAATTGCTCATAACAAAAAGTTTTAATTTATATTTATTTATTGTCTTTTTAACGTATAAGTGGTGTAAACTTTATTATTTAAAAGGTGTTCAAGTTTTAATGTGTTTCCACTGATTGAGTAATTATAATCCCATTTAATATCGTTTTGATCTTTATAGGATAATGATTTACTATCTCCAGACAACATTTTAACTTTGTCTTTATAATAGCCACCGTTTAGGGTTAATTGATTGTTGTCAAAAATGAATTTAATGTCTTTTGAAATTCCTCCTTCACCTTGAATGTTTGAAATTATCCAAGTGCCATTAATTGTATGATCTAACAGTACGGTATAAGCGTTTTGAGGGGGTGTTTTTGAAATTTCGTTAATTGATTTATCATCTGAACAACTGATGTTTGCTATATTTAATAAAAGAAATAATATTAAATATTTTGATTTCATAACATTTTGATTTTACTTACAACAATATTATGTATAATCATTGGTAAAGGCCATTACTAAATGGTCAGTAGCCATTAAAAGTTGGTGAACAAGCTGTTAAAATAGGTGAGTTTGGAATTGTGAATTAGGAATTGTTTAATTATGAATTAGGAATGGTTTAATTAGGAATTAGGAATTGTTTAATTAGGAATTAGGAATTGTTTAATTATGAATAACTCAATAACCAATTGTAAGGCTAAAATTTATTTAGGATGTTTTGATTTTATATCTCAACAAAGTTAATTCCATGAGTTTTGGTGGTTAAGTTTTAAACGGTATTTAATTTTTCTAACAGGTTGTTTTTGAAAGATTTGGATATTGATAAATAAATATCTCCAATAAAGAGTGTATTGTCTTCTACAGATGTAATTTTATTTAATGCTACGGCATGAGAGCGGTGTATTCTGATAAAATTATCGCCTAATAGTGTTAACATATTTTTTAAAAAGTTATTGGCAATGTATTTTTTATTTTTAAGGTGAATTACTGTGTAATTGTCAAGGGCTTCAAGCCATAAAATGTCGTTGGTATTGATTTTAACTAATTGTCCTTTGTGTTTTATAAAGATAAAATCTTTGGTAATTTTTTCGGTTGTTTGATGGTTTTGATTTAAAGTTTGTAGTTTTTTAAACTGATTGATTGCTAGTTGTAAGGCATGGTCTAAATCAGAATCTTTAAAAGGTTTGTTTAGGTATCCCATTGGATTGGCTTCATTGGCTTTTTGGAAGGTTTGGTTGTCGGTGTAAGCTGTTAAAAATACAATAGGAATATTAAATTTTTTGAGGATGAGTTTACCCAAATCAATTCCTGATTTTTTGTCATCAAGGTTGATGTCTAGTAGCGCTACATCAATTTTAGATTCTAATAAGTAGGGTAGTGCTTCATCATAATTAATGGCTATGCCAACTACATCATACCCCATATTTAATAAACGGTTTTCAATGTCTAAGGCAATTGTAAATTCATCTTCTACTATAAGGACTTTGGTTTTCATTTGACTTTAAAATTAATAATAATTTCTATACCTTTATCTACATCTTTAAAAATAATTTCTCCTTTTATTTGTCGCACTAATCCTTGCACTAATCTTAACCCTAAAGTTTTGGATTGTTTTGGATTGAAACCCAGCGGAAAACCTTTTCCGTTGTCTTTAATAATGATTTGATAGGTATCTTGAATTAGTTGTCCAGAAATATAAATTTTGCCATTATTGGTGTTAGAAAAGGCATATTTTAAACTGTTTGTTATAAGTTCGTTAATGATTAATCCGCATGGTACTAAAAAGTCTATATGCAAATTGGTATTATCAATATGTTGTTCAATGGTAATGTGTTTTGATTTTAAATTGAATGATGAGTCTAAATTTTGAATAATTTCGGAGATGTAAGTTTTAAAATTAATGTTGCTTAAACTTTTGGATTTGTATAGTTTTTCGTGTAAAATAGATAAACTTTTTATTCTGTCTTGTGAATCTTTTAATACATCAGCGGCTGTTTTTTCGGTAATGTTATTAGATTGTAAATTGAGTAGGCTTGATACAATTTGAAGGTTATTTTTAACTCTGTGATGAATTTCTCTTAATAATATTTCGCGTTCTTTAACTGCTGTTTCTAGCTGATGATTAAGTTTAGTTTTTGTTTGATTGCGGCGGTATAGTACAATGGCTAAAATAAAAATTAAAATGGCAACAAGTATTAAACTATAAATAAATATTTTTTGTTTTTCTTTAATCAGTTCATTTTCTTTTATTTTTTGTTTAGATTGTAAATTTTGCAACCTCTCGATAGTGGCTTGTTGTGTGAGTTCTTGAATTTGTTTTTCTTTTTCTAAGGCGTCAAACTCTGCTTGGTATTCTAATCTTATTTTATTTTGTTCAATGTTATAAATGGTGTCTTTTAAAGCACAAAGGTGTTCAATAAAGGACAAGGCGGTTGCAGTGTTTCCTATTTTTTTATTAGATTGATAAAGTCCTTTATATACCTCAATGAGTAAGCTTTTGGTTTTAGTTGAATGAGATAAATCTAATGCCGCTTTATATTTTTGAATGGCTTTTTTATATTGATGCTGGTGTTCTAAATACTTGCCTTGTTTTAAATATACATTGGCTAATCCATGAGCGTTGTTGTATTTTTTAAAATGCTTTTGAGCATCAAATAGTAATTGATATCCTTTTTCAAACTCATTCTTTTCAAATAGTAGGTCTGTCATTGACACTAGAATGTTACTGTATTCTAAATATCTTTTTTCTTTTTTCCATAAATCGGCTGATAATTGATAGAAAATGAGGGCTGAATCTGTTTGGTTTGTTTTGGTTTTTAGAAGGGCGATATCATTATATACCCAAGCTAAAGAAGTTAAGTCATTTTTTTTTGAGTAGTATTTTTGAGATTGGTTAAAACAGTGTTCGGCTAAACTAAATTCATTTAATTCTATATATAATTCGCCCAAATTAGAATAGGCCTCAGCCATGTTATCCTCATCATTTATTTCTTTAAATATGTCAATGGATTTAACGTAATTTTTAACTGCTTTAGTAAAATCACCTTTTAGGCGATACACTGTTGCAAGGTTATTATAACCAGCGGCAACGCCTTGCTTGTAGTTTTCTAATTGTCTAAAATAAACCGATTGTTTTAAATAGACTATGGCGCTATCGTATTGGGCTAAATTTTTAAAACTTACACCTATTACGTTATAATAAAAACCCAAGTCGTTGGTGTCTTTTAGGGGCTGGGATTCTTTTATTCCTTGTTTACAGTAATAAATGGTTGAATCGGAGTTAATGTGATAGTAGTATAAAATAACATTTGTTAGGTTATCGGCAAATTCTTCATGGCTTTTTGATTGACGAACTTCTTGCAACAAAGAATCTATATTAAGTTGGTTATTAGAAAATAAAAGGTTCCAACTTAAAGTAAAGAATAGGTATATTAGGTGTTTTATTTTTAATTTCACCCTATAAAAGTATAAAAAAACCTTTAAATAGAATGGGGTTTTAATGGATTTAATGATTGAATGGTTTTAATGATTGAATG
>CAMZMA010000221.1 GCA_947311815.1 uncultured Flavobacteriaceae bacterium | reverse complement strand
TATTTGCCATTATTTGTCTATACAATACAAAGATATATGTTTTTTGGAAATAAAATAAGAAACCTAAGAGAAAAAAAAGGTTTAGTACTTCGCCAAGTTGCTGCAACTTTAGAAGTAGATACAGCAACCATCTCTAAAATAGAAAGAGGAGACCGCCAAGCCAAAGAAGAACACCTGCCGCTACTGGCTAAGTTATTAGAAACTAATCTTGAAGATTTAAAGACTTTATGGCTGGCAGAAAAAGTATATCATATAATAAAAGAAGAAAAAAACGCCATAGAAGTACTTAATACCGTAATAGAATATAATAAAACAAATGCCTGAAAATCAAAATACAGAATGGAAAGAAACTTGGAGAGACGAATATCTTAAATGGATATGCGGTTTCGCCAATACCAAAGGTGGTACACTTTTTATTGGCAAAAATGATACGGGTAAAGTAGTAGGTATTTCTAATGCAAAAAAACTTCTGGAAGACATACCCAACAAAACAAGAGATGTTTTGGGTGTAATTGTAGATGTAAATCTTTACCAAACTACCAATGGTGATTATCTCGAAATTATTGTAGAAGAATATCCTTATCCTGTAAATTATAAAGGGCAATATCATTACCGTAGTGGTAGCACTAAACAAGAACTAAAAGGTGCAGCATTAGATAAATTTATGCTTCGCAAAAAAGGTAAAAAATGGGATGGTGTACCAATACTCAATGTTTCTGTTTCAGATTTAGATAACGACACTCTTGATTTCTTCAGAAAACGAGCCTTAAAAAGTAAACGAATTGAAGATAGTATTTTAACAGATACGAATGAGCAATTAATTGACAACCTACAACTCAAAGAAAACGACTATCTAAAACGAGCAAGTATTCTCTTATTTCACCCAAAACCCGAAAACTTTGTTTCGGGTGCTTACATCAAAATAGGTTTTTTTGAAACCGATACCCAACTGATGTATCAAGATGAGATACACGGAAATTTATTTCATCAAATAGAAACAACCATAGAATTGCTTTTTACCAAATACATTAAAGCCATTATTTCTTATGAAGGCATCCACAGAATAGAAACCTATGAATACCCTAAAGATGCAATAAGAGAAGCCTTATTAAATGCTATTTCTCACAAAGATTATTCTTATGGTGTTCCCATACAGATAAGTGTTTACAAAGACAAAATAATGATATGGAATGAAGGGCATTTACCAGATAATTGGACAGCAGAAAAACTAACACAAAAACATTCTTCTAAACCTTACAATCCCGATATTGCCAACGCTTTTTTTAGAAGTGGTTATATAGAATCTTGGGGTAGAGGAACAATTAAAATAATTGAAAAATGTGTAGAAACAGGCTTGCCAAGTCCAAAATACACCTATGAAGGTTCTGATTTTTGGGTGGAATTCAGAAAAGACATCTATCACAAAGAATATTTACAAACGTTAGATTTGAATGATAGGCAGATAAAAGCAGTACTTTTTACCAAAGAAAACGGAAAAATCACCAATAGTGATTATCAGAAATTAAATGATGTAGGTAAAACAACAGCAACTGAGGAATTAGCAGAATTAGTAAAAATTGAATTATTGACACTCTCAGGCATAGGTAGAGGTGCTAAATATGAGTTAAGTTAAGTTAATTGGCCATTAATTGGCCATTAATTGGCCGAATTGGCCGATTCCATTCAACCATCCAAATCAAGATTTGGAAATAGGTTTTTATAAAGAAGAAATAAAAGGATATTATTCCCTTTGGAAAGGTGAATATCCTTTGTCTTTTTGGGATGATTTTAATGAAGAAATGCAAGAATGTGATAGATTATATACCAATTTTAAAGACACAGAAAACTGTGATTACAAAACCATAGTAGATTTTTCAGTAAACAAACGGTTAGCAGTTCATTATTATAGTAGATTAATCTACAATTACTTCGCAAATGTAGCAGATGCGGTTAAAATCAATTTCGTTAAAGACGTACAAGTTTGGTTTAAAGACGACAGCAAAACAACAAGTGTTTATACTTCGTATAAACGATTTACTATTAAAGTACAATTCAATAAAGTTACCGAGTTTCCAGAGTTATTAGTATCATTTGATGGTAATTCAACAGTATTAAACAAATCTTTATCTCAATTAGATGATTTTCCACCAGAGTTAATCAATTATGTAAAATACAAGACCAATATAGTAAAATACGAATATGCAGAAGATGATGTAAAACAACATATAGAAGAATTATATCCAATCTTATCAAATAGAATTAGAGACTTTTTAGAAATACCAAGACCTGCATTCACAAGAGGCAATAAATACAAACCATACTACAAGAATATAAATGACTTTTACAATACTTTCTTAAATTCTAAAGAATTTAAAGCAATCATTCCATTGGATGATAATGGTTTTTATCAATTACCGCCACACAAAATATACAGCACCTCTTTTAACTCAAATAAACTACGTTTTCACAATGGTACAGACATAGTACCTCATAATGGAATGAAAACAAAAGGACCATACAAAGCAAGTCCGCACAAAAACGTTCGTTTCTTTTTTATTTATCATCAACCAGATAGAGCATTTGCCGTAAAAACACTCTACAATTACTTTACTGATGGCTATAAATCACCTGAAGGTTATTTATATTTCAAACCACTAAAAACCTATATAAAACAACCATTTTTAATAGATAGAGATACAAGTATTGCTTTTGAGAATACAGATACAGCACTTAAAACAGTAAAACAAGGTTTACTAAATCTCGAAAAACAACCAAACACAAGGTATGTAGCAATTTATATTACACCTGTTCACAAAACAGAAACAGACGAACAGAAAAGAATGCTTTATTATCAAATCAAAGAAGAATTATTAAAACACGATATAAGTTCACAAGTAATTTACAAAGACAATATTGGTCATAAAAACTTTAGTTTCTATTTACCGAACATTGCAATAGCCTTGTTAGCCAAAATAGACGGTATTCCTTGGCGATTAGATAGAGATACCAAAAACGAATTAATAGTTGGTGTAGGTGCTTTCACTTCGTTAAATCACAATATCAAATATGTTGGTAGTGCTTTTTGTTTCAATAACAATGGAGAGTTCAAAGGTTTTGATTGTTTTAAAGCAGATGAAATAGATTTATTAGCAGGTACAATAGGCAAGCAGATATTAAAATATGTAATTGATAACGGAAAAGATGCCAAAAGACTAATCATTCACTTCTACAAAAAAATAAGCAATAAAGAATTGCAACCAATCAAAGAAATGCTTAGAACATTAGGGTTAAGTATTCCTGTAGTCATTATTACAATCAATAAAACCACTTCAGAAGATAATGTTGCCTTTGATATTAATAGTGCTGAGTTAATGCCAATTAGTGGAACGTATGTAAAAATAGGTTGGGATCAATATTTATTATTCAACAACATCAGATACAAAGAAGAAGATACAGTAAAAGACAATCCTTTTCCTGTCAAACTTTCTTTTTCTTCAACAATAGATAATTATTTTGATGATAGAACAGTAATAGAAGAATTAATAGACCAAGTATATCAATTTAGTAGAATGTATTGGAAATCAGTAAAACAACAAAACTTACCTGTAACAATAAAATGCCCAGAAATGGCAGCAGAAATATTTCCATTTTTTGAAGGAGATAAACTTCCAGACTTTGGTAAAAATAACCTTTGGTTTCTATAAACAAGCATTTAAGTAAATAACAACCTCTTAATTAGTAGGTGTGGCTACCGCCACGTCTTTAATAACGGTTAGTTCTGTAGGTTTTGCCCCAGTATAAAAAAATCCAACGTTATTCGTACCTCATAACTTTTCTGTCTTTTTTTATACTTCCGCTTTTCCCTCGCATAGTTGTTTTTTTTGTCACACTTATTGCAGTAAAAGCAATAAGTCGTATTGTTCGCCAATGCCCGCAATGAACAAACTTGTGCCAAAAAAAAACAACCCAAAGTTAAGTAACATAATGAGAGTTATGAGTTCGCTTCGCACTTTTTTTTGTTTTACTTATTGAAAAAATAAGGTAAAAAAAAGTCAGTCATAACTTTCATTATGTTAAATAACCGCACAATCCAACGCATAAAACCTACTTCACCAACCGAAAAACCCAATTCCCCACCACCCTTTTCAAAGGATAAAAAAAAATAAACTATTCATAATTACGGCTTTTAGAGGTTGGTGAAGTAGGTTTTATGCGTTGGATTGTGCGGTTATTTAACATAATGAAAGTTATGACTGAC
>CAMZMA010000220.1 GCA_947311815.1 uncultured Flavobacteriaceae bacterium | reverse complement strand
TTCTAATTTTTCTTAGGTCGAACTCAAGTTCTTACATTATTATGCGAAATTTTCACGAATTTTATTGTGTATTAATATTAGAGGGTAATTGATTTTAGAAGTTAAAATTCTTTTTGCTAAACATGTAAGATACAGATTTTTTTATCAAAAGAATAATAGGAAACTGACACAATTTCAATTAAATTTGCCCCAACAACAACACAGTTAATGAGTAAATAAAACTGTTTTTTGCTAAAATTAAAGGGTAATAAAAAAGTCTTAACAATTTATTGTTAAGACTTTTTTATCTGAGTAGGGAAAGTTAATTCTTGACTAAAAATTTTAAACGATTAGTCTCTTTTTTCTCATATTGATTCATTATGTTTCTAACGATTGTATTAATTTCACAACCTGTATGCTTAATGGCTATGATTTGAGGGTGTAGCCTAGTTTTTTCATCGTAAATTTTCCCTTTTACAACACCTATTGCTTGTAAAAAAACTTGATTTATAGACGAGGTTATTTCGGAATTAATAGGCAATATAGCAGTAATCTCTTTAGATTCAATTCCTATAATTTCATAGCCTACAGTTCCTGAAATGTTATCTTTTTTAGCAGCATTACCTATAGCTACTAAACTATTAATATCAATATTGTTTTTTAATGTAGTGATATTAGCAATGATACGTAAGCCAATTCCTATTTTTACATATCCTAAGCATTCTTCATCAGTTTTAGGTTTAATATTTTGAATAATATATTTATTGTAATCTACTGTTAGTCTATACGTGCCTTTTTTTACAGACCTTCCTGAATAAAGATAGCGAATCTCTCCATCATCATTAAATTGCTGAATAGTAGTCTCCATAGACTCGTTAGGGAGAAAGTTTAATACAGATTTTTTATCTATAGACATTTTTGTTGTAGATATACTTAATATTTCATCTGTTGAAGATGTACTAATAAAATCAGAGTTTACTTGAATGGGTGAAATTGGAATAAAATCGATGTATTTTTTAGCGGGAATTTGAGCGTAAAAATTAAAAAATGACAAAAAAAATACTATTGAAAGGGTTTTAAATCTTTTCATTTTTAGGGTTTAGGGGTTTATATTGCCCAAATATAATAAAAATAAAATTAATAATAGTGTTTAAATATCTAATATAAATATCTTTGCCATATAGAAGAAATCATTATGAGTCAAGAAATATCTAAACGCTATGCCCAACGAGGTGTCTCAGCATCAAAAGAAGATGTGCACAATGCCATCAAAAATATCAATAAAGGATTGTTTCCAAAAGCATTCTGTAAAATTGTACCCGATTATTTAACAAATGATGATGAGTATTGTTTAATAATGCACGCAGATGGTGCAGGTACAAAATCGTCTTTAGCCTATATGTATTGGAAAGAAACAGGAGATATTTCTGTTTGGAAAGGGATTGCACAAGATGCTTTAATTATGAATATTGATGATTTAATTTGTGTAGGCGCAACAGATAATATCTTACTTTCATCAACCATTGGAAGAAATAAAAACAAAATCCCAGGTGATGTTATTGCTGCCATTATAAACGGAACAGAAGAATTAATTGCCGATTTAAAAAATCATGGAGTAACCATACATTCAACGGGTGGCGAAACTGCCGATGTAGGCGATTTGGTACGGACTATTATTGTAGATAGCACCGTAACTGCAAGAATAAAACGAACCGATGTTATAGATAACGCAAATATAAAAGCAGGCGATGTCATTATAGGTTTGTCTTCATTTGGTCAAGCAACCTATGAAAAATCGTATAATGGTGGTGTGGGAAGTAACGGATTAACATCTGCACGACATGATGTTTTTCATAAGTATTTAGCTGCTAAATACCCAGAAAGTTTTGATGCCGAGGTGCCTACAGATTTAGTCTATGCAGGAAACACAAAACTTACAGATTCAGTAGAAAACTCGCCAATTGATGCTGGTAAATTAGTCTTGTCACCCACAAGAACGTATGCACCGATTATCAAAGAAATTTTATCAAAATTTTCTTCGGATGTTGTTCACGGAATGGTACATTGTTCTGGAGGTGCGCAAACAAAAATCCTTCATTTTATTGATGAGTTGCATATTGTAAAAAATAATATGTTTCCGATTCCGCCTTTGTTTAAGTTGATACAAGAGCAATCTAAAACCGATTGGAAAGAAATGTATCAAGTATTTAATTGCGGACACCGAATGGAGTTATATATAAATCCATCAATAGCAGATGAAATTATAAAAATTTCTAAATCATTTAATGTAGATGCTCAAATTATTGGTAGGGTAGAGGCTTCATCAACCAAAAAATTAACGATTAAAAGTGAGTTTGGAGTGTTTGAGTACTAGTTTGTTTTCCTAAAATAAATTGAAGTTTTTTAGGTTCATTTTTTCAGAACTGCAAAAAATCATCAATAAAAAAGAGATAATAAGAATTAGATATCGCATAATGTGAGTCTAAAAATAAAAGATACATTAAATTTTTCGGCTATTTTTTCCGATAAAAATTGTAAATTCGCAACACACGAAAAGAGAAGTAGATGTTAGATAAATTACAAGTTGTAAAACAACGTTTTGATGAAGTTTCTGATTTAATAATCCAACCAGATATTATATCAGATCAAAAAAGATACGCAAAATTAAGCAAAGAGTATAAAGATTTGGGCGATGTTGTTGCTAAAACAAAAGAATACGAATCTTTGTTAAATAATATTGCAGAAGCTAAAGAAATTATTGCCGACGGTTCTGATAAAGAAATGGTGGAAATGGCAAAAATGGAAATGGATGAAGCCAGTGCCAGAATCCCTGAACTAGAGGCAGAAATTAAATTTTTATTAATCCCTAAAGATCCAGAAGATAATAAAAATGCGATTGTAGAATTACGTGCAGGAACAGGGGGAGATGAAGCAAGTATTTTTGCAGGAGATTTATTTAGAATGTATACCAAATATTGTGAAGGTAGGGGATGGAGAGTTTCTACGGTAGATTATAGCGAAGGTACAAATGGCGGATTTAAAGAAATTCAGTTTGAAGTTTCAGGAAATGATGTGTACGGAGTTTTAAAATTCGAGGCAGGTGTACACCGTGTGCAACGTGTGCCACAAACCGAAACTCAAGGACGTGTGCATACATCTGCAGCAACGTGTATGGTGTTTCCAGAAGCAGAAGAGTTTGATGTAGAAATTAATCCCAAAGATGTACGTATTGATTTTTTCTGTTCTTCAGGTCCTGGTGGGCAATCAGTAAACACTACTTATTCGGCGGTGCGTTTAACGCATATTCCTACAGGTTTGGTAGCGCAATGTCAAGATCAAAAATCGCAACATAAAAACAAAGAGAAAGCCTTTAAAGTACTACGTTCTCGTTTGTATGATATGGAATTGGCTAAAAAACAAGCAGAAGATGCTTTAAAGAGAGGTTCTATGGTGAGTTCGGGCGATAGGAGTGCGAAAATTAGAACCTATAATTATCCGCAAGGGCGAGTTACAGACCACAGAATCGGATTGACTTTGTATGATTTGTCAAACATTATTAATGGCGATATTCAAAAAATTATTGACGCTTTAATGTTGGCAGAAAATACCGCAAAATTGAAAGAATTAGGAGAATCAATCTAAAAAGGGGTAATTGTTTCTAACAACCAACAACCAACAACCAACAACCAACAACCAACAACTACTTCTTATGCTTGTTAATTTCGTCTAAGAGTTCTCTTCGTAGCTTTTGCTCTCTTTCAATAGATTTTTTTCTAAAGATATCAAACTCACGTTCTGTAGAAATCAAGTTGTTTTTCGCTTGGTTAGTTAATATATTGCTATTATTGTATTTGTAAACAAACGTAAAAAAACCGAAAGTAAGTAAAGTAATTATACCCCACAATATCGTTTTGTACAGTCCTTTGCTAAGTTGCGTTCCGAAAAAAGAAATATTATTTTCTTTAGAAATAGCGGCGTTTAGTTCTTTTTTCGTTTGTTGATAAATAGCGTTTAGCGATTCAATTTTTTGATTTTTTTGATTCAAGATATTTTCTCTTTTACTAATCTCTTTTTTTAAGCTTTTAAGAGAATCAGTAATATTTGCTTTTAATTTTAAAAAACGTTCTTTCTTAATGACCTTGTATATTTGGTAATTGGTAGAAGTACGGTAAATTTTGTCAAATTGTTGTTCGATGGTGTTTTGTTCTTCAAAGGTATTTTGAGCTTGCAATGTAAACAAGCTAAATATAAGAGCAAAAGAGGTAAGAAATAGGGATTTCATAAAAAAAATATTTTAGAAACGCAAGTTAACTAAAAAAAACCAAACTTTCGTTTGGTTTTTTTTAGTATAAGCAAGTAATTAATACTATTTAATTTTCTCTACAATTGCCTTAAAAGCTTTTGGGTTGTTCATTGCTAAATCGGCTAAAACTTTTCTGTTTAATTCGATGTTGTTCGCTTTTACTTTTCCCATAAACTGAGAGTAAGACATTCCGTACTGACGTGCACCTGCGTTAATACGCATAATCCATAAAGAACGAAAGTTTCTCTTGTTGTTTTTACGGTCTCTATAAGCATATGTCATTGCTTTTTCTACCGCATTTTTTGCTACTGTGTAAACGTTTTTTCTACGTCCGAAGTAACCTTTTGCTGCCTTCAAGATTTTTTTTCTTCTTTTTCTTGAGGCTACTGAATTTACTGATCTTGGCATAATTCAAAGTTGTTTTTTGTAGTAGGCGGTTTTTAGTTCTAGTGATTCATTATTAGTTTTTAATCTTTTCAGATGGCAACTCATAACTCCTAACTCATAACTCCTAACTCTTTTTTTAGCCTAACTCCATGGTTAATAATAAAATTCCCTGTAATTAACTTATTTTAAAGTTAATTGTTGTTTAATGTTTGCAGCATCAGATTTGTGTACCAATGTTGCGTGTGTTAATTTTAGCTTACGTTTTTTAGATTTTTTTGTTAAAATGTGACTTTTAAACGCGTGCTTTCTCTTAATTTTTCCAGAACCTGTGATTTTAAATCTCTTTTTGGCGCTAGATTTGGTTTTCATTTTAGGCATCTCTCCTTCGTTTTAAACTTGCTTACTATTATTTTAACTGATGGTGTCTCAGTTTTTTAATCTTATTTCAATCAAAAAGATACTTTATAATAAAGTACCTTTCTGTAAAAGCGTGTGCAAAAGTAATGTATTTTACTTACTTCAGCAAACCTTAAAATTATTTTGTTTTTTTAGGAGCAATAAACATAATCATACGTTTACCCTCTAGTTTTGGCATTTGCTCTACTTTACCATATTCTTCAAGCTCTTGAGCTAATTTTAACAATAAAATTTGTCCTTGCTCTTTAAAGATGATAGAACGTCCTTTAAAAAACACAAATGCTTTTAATTTAGAACCGTCTTGTAAAAATTTAATGGCATGCTTCTTTTTAAATTCATAATCATGCTCATCAGTTTGCGGTCCAAAACGAATTTCTTTTACCGTAACTTTTGTGGCTTTAGATTTTAACGCTTTTTCTCGCTTCTTTTGCTCGTATAAGAATTTTTTGTAATCAATAACTTTACAAACAGGAGGTTTCGCTTTTGGAGATATTTCTACCAAATCTAACTCTTGTTCTCTAGCAATGGCTCTTGCTTCAGATATTGGATACACTCCAACAGTAAGATTATCTCCTACTAATCGAACTTCTTCAACATCTCTAATTTTACCATTAATTCTATGCTGATCTTCTCTAATTACTCTTAGTGGTCTTCTAGACCTTTTTCTTCTAATTGCTATGACTTATAAATTTAAAATTACTACTCTATTTTGTGTTAAAATGAACTTAGTGTTTTACCATTGAAGAATTTATTTCTTTCATACAAAAAGAAGTTGGTAAAACACTAAGTTCATTTTAACACAAAATAGAGTAGTAATTTTAAATTTATAAGTCATAGCAATTAGAAGAAAAAGGTCTAGAAGACCACTAAGAGTAATTAGAGAAGATCAGCATAGAATT
>CAMZMA010000219.1 GCA_947311815.1 uncultured Flavobacteriaceae bacterium | reverse complement strand
GGGGAGTTTTACACATATAGGAGAATGTTGGTTCGAAGCCGTTTTTGATTTGCCAAAATTAAGATTGGTTTCTGCAACTTTTAATTCAGACAAAGAAGGAAGTGCCGAATTTATTGCAGAAACTCTCAGATATATTTTACAAGAAGCTCAAAAAATGAATTCCAGTTTTTTACAAGATAACAATGGATTTATCGTAAAAACGCATCTCGATTTTCCAAGAAATTGGGGCTTAGGAAGCTCATCAACCTTAATTAATAATATTGCATCTTGGGCAAATGTAGATGCGTATCAATTATTATGGAATGCTTTTTCTGGGAGCGGTTATGACATTGCTTGTGCTCAAAATAATTCCCCAATTTTGTATCAATTACAAGATGATTTACCTAAAGTAACACTGGTTAATTTTAACCCGGTTTTTAAGGATGAATTGTATTTTATCCATCTTAATAAAAAGCAAAATAGTAGAGAAGGAATTGCACATTACAAAAAGCACCAACAAAATAGAAAGGACTTAGAAGAAATTTCTTTATTAACGGATGAGTTTGTCGCTTCAAAAACAATAAAAGATATTGAAAAAGTACTTGTAGAGCACGAAAAAATGATTAGTTCTTTGGTGCAATTACAACCTGTAAAACAACAATTGTTTGCTGATTATTTTGGGGGAATTAAAAGTTTAGGAGCTTGGGGAGGCGATTTTGTATTAGCCACAGGAAATGAAGATACACCCAAATATTTTAAGAAAAAAGGTTACAAAACGGTACTTTCTTATCAAGAAATGGTACTGTAAAAAGTTTCGACTGCACTAGGACTTTAAATGTTACTAAATGTCTCCTCGGGTGCAATCGAGAAGATGAAAAGAATATGAATCAATAAAATGTCTCCTCGAGCGCAGTCGAGAGGTTTTTAATATAAAAATGAAAAAAATCATAATCATTGGTGGTGGTGCCGCAGGATTTTTTACCGCAATTAATGCGAAAGAAATGAATCCTGATTTAGAGGTTGTTATTCTTGAAAAAGGAAATGACGTACTGCAAAAAGTAAAAATTTCTGGTGGCGGAAGATGTAATGTTACAAATGCTTGTTTTGAACCCAAAGAATTGGTAAAGTTTTATCCGAGAGGAGAAAAAGAACTCTTAGGTCCTTTTCATCAATTTATGACAGGAGATACGTTTGAATGGTTTGAAAATCATGGAGTTCCTTTAAAAATAGAAGCTGATAACAGAGTGTTTCCAGAAGCAAATACCTCACAAGCCATTATAGATTGTTTCTTAGGTTTGGTTGATAACTTAGGGATAATATTGTTAACAAATCATGGAGTAAATTCTGTTTATCAACAAGAAAACAAGTGGGTTATCAACACAAAACAACAAGATTTTAAAGCGGATTATATTGTGTTTGCATCAGGTAGCAGTCCTAAAGTTTGGGAAATGATAACATCGTTGCAGCATACTATTGTTTCGCCAGTTCCGTCGTTATTTACCTTTAAAATTAAAGACAACCGAATTGTAGATTTATTAGGTGTTGCTGTACCTAATGCTTCTGTGAAATTAGCAGCAACCGATTTAGTTTCTTTTGGACCTTTATTAATTACACATTGGGGTTTGAGCGGTCCAGCGGTGTTAAAATTATCGGCTTTCGGGGCACGTATTTTAGCAGATAAAAACTATCAATACAATGTAGAAGTAAATTGGTTGTCTAGACCTACAGAAAAGATGTTAAATGTATTGTTGAATTTAAAAAAGAAAGCACCTAGAAAAACGGTCGTTTTAAAATCGCCTTTTACCGATATTCCTAAAAGATTGTGGGAACGATTGGTTACAGCTTCCGAAATTAAAAACACCCAAAATTGGGCAGATTTGAGCAATCAGAAATTGCAGAATTTAGCAAATCAACTAACCAAAAGCGTTTTTAATGCTAATGGAAAAACGACCTTTAAAGAAGAGTTTGTAACTGCTGGAGGTATCGATTTAAAAGAAATAAATTTCAAACGATTTGAAAGCAAACTCCATAAAAACCTCTTTTTTGCAGGCGAAATTTTAAATATTGATGCCGTAACAGGCGGATTTAATTTTCAAAATGCGTGGACTGGTGGTTATATTGTTGCTAAAACCATAGCAGAAGATTCAATTAGTCAGCAACACTATCAATCAAAATAGTTAACATGTCAATGGCAGCTTGGGCAATTTTTGTACCTGGACCAAAAACGCCAACAGCACCTGCGTCAAATAAAAATTGATAATCTTGTGCAGGAATTACACCACCAACAATGACCATAATATCTTCACGTTCGTATTTTTTAAGTTCTTCAATTACTTGCGGAACTAAGGTTTTATGACCCGCCGCTAATGAAGATATTCCTAAAATATGCACATCGTTTTCTACCGCTTGTTTGGTCGCTTCTTGCGGAGTTTGAAACAACGGACCAATATCTACATCAAAACCTAAATCGGCATAACCCGTAGCAACTACTTTTGCTCCTCTGTCATGACCATCTTGACCAAGTTTTGCAATCATTATTCGAGGTCTTCGTCCTTCTAATTCGGCAAATTTATTGGCTAATTCGGTTGCTTTTTTAAATAATTTATCGTCTTTAATTTCTTTACTATACACGCCAGATATGGTTTTATGAACTGCTTTATGTCTTCCGTAAACAATTTCAAGAGCATCTGATATTTCGCCTAAAGTAGCTCTTTCTTTTGCTGCTTTTATTGCCAAATCTAATAAATTTTCGTCACCTAATTTTGCGGATTTTGTTAAATTAGCAAGAGTTTCTGTTACTTTTTTGTTATTTCTAGAAGATTTTATAGCTGTTAATCGCTCTATTTGCGATAAACGAACAGCTTCATTATCAACTTCTAAAATATGCAAGGGATCTTCTTCTTTTAGTTGGTATTTATTTACGCCTACAATTACATCTTGCGAACTATCAATTTTTGCTTGTTTTATGGCGGCAGCTTCTTCAATACGCATTTTCGGAATTCCTTTTTCAATGGCTTTGGTCATTCCGCCTAATTCCTCTACTTCTTTCATCAGTTTCCAAGCTTTGTTGGCAATGTCTTCTGTCAATTTTTCTACGTGATAACTTCCTGCCCAAGGATCAACTGTTTTGGTAATGTAGGTTTCTTCTTGCAAATAAATTTGAGTATTACGTGCAATTCTTGCAGAAAAATCGGTAGGTAAAGCAATGGCTTCATCTAAAGCATTGGTATGTAAACTTTGTGTACCACCAAAAGCTGCTGCCATCGCTTCAATGGTTGTTCTGGCAACATTGTTAAATGGGTCTTGTTCTGTTAAACTCCATCCACTTGTTTGACAATGAGTTCTTAAGGCTAAAGATTTTGGGTTTGTCGGATTGAATTGTTGCACCAATTTAGCCCATAACATTCTTCCTGCTCGTAGTTTTGCAATTTCGTTAAAATGATCCATTCCTATTGCCCAAAAAAAGGATAATCTTGGGGCAAATGTGTCAATGTCCATTCCTGCTTCTAAGCCTTTTTTTATGTATTCTAATCCGTCTGCAAGCGTATATGCTAATTCAATTTCGGCAGTTGCACCTGCTTCTTGCATGTGGTAGCCAGAAATAGAAATCGAATTAAATTTCGGCATAAAATCGCTTGTATATTTAAAAATATCAGCAATAATTCTCATGGATGGAGAAGGAGGATAAATGTAGGTATTACGCACCATAAATTCCTTTAAAATATCATTTTGAATGGTGCCAGAAAGTAATTTTTGATCGACACCTTGTTCTTGAGCTGCAACAATATAAAAAGCTAAAATGGGTAAAACAGCACCGTTCATAGTCATAGAAACCGACATTTTATCTAACGGAATTTGGTCAAATAAAATTTTCATATCTTCAACAGAATCAATGGCAACACCAGCTTTACCAACATCGCCTTGAACTCTTTCATGATCTGAGTCGTACCCTCTATGAGTAGCCAAATCAAAAGCAACCGAAAGTCCTTTTTGACCAGCTTCTAAATTTCTTCTGTAAAAAGCATTACTTTCTTCGGCGGTAGAAAAGCCTGCGTATTGTCTAATAGTCCAAGGTCTTCGAACGTACATAGTAGAGTAAGGTCCTCTAAGGTTTGGGGCAATACCAGCTATAAAACCTTCATGTTCAAAATGAAGTTGATTTTTTTTAACTATTGATTCAGAGAGTTTTATATGTTGAAGGTTTTTTCTATTCATTTTTATTTTCTAACCTCATGTATTTGTATAGTTTGGCTTGTGTTCTGTTAATTTCGCTTTCTTTTTTCTTTATTTTAAGATGAAATTTATAGAGTATAATAACGCCAATAAATAAGAAGAAAGCAATACTAGCTTTTATAAAATTAATACTTCCGCCGAAATAATGATAGAGTTTTTCGTCAAAAAAATAAATAAAGAGTGCTACTAAAAAAACATATCCTACCGAATATTGAGGTATTTTTATTTTTAAATTTTCTATTTCTTTTTTTAATCCTGCTTGGTAATTTCTAAGTGATAATATCTCTTTGTTTTTACCCATTTTCAGTCTTTTTTTCGTTTTGTAATCGTTTGGTTTCAGTAATTTCTGCCAATCTTTTTCTAAAGATTGGCTGTATAAGGGTTTTGTGTTGTTTTGTTTTTATAAAAGGATATATTTCTACATCATGTAACATTTTATCAGCAGGGTTTATTAATTTATTAGTACCTAATAACGTTATATTTCCGTTTTCAAATTTAGTAATTTCTTTTTTTGCAGATTCAGTAATTTTTCTTTGAATTGTTCCTTCTTTTAATTGCAATAAAAATCCGCCTCCTTTTTCTATCAATTTAAATATTTCAAGTGCTTTTTCGGCTAATTGATGAGTAATATTTTCAATATAATAAGCACCGTTGGCAATATGTTGAGCTTCTTTTAAATAACTTTCTTGCTGTAAAATAAGTAATTGGTTTCTTGCAATACGCTCGCCAAATTCATTTGACTTATGGTAAATTGCATCGTAAGAAACATTTGAAATTGTATCAGCTCCACCTAAAATGGCGCTCATACATTCTGATGTTGTTCGTAGCATATTTACATTATAATCATATAACGTTTTGTTGCGCAAACTCGGTTGTGCAAAAATGTTAATAACAGCATTTTTTACATCGTATTCTTTTAAAAGTGTACTCCAAAGGATTCTAAAGGCTCGTAATTTAGCAATTTCAAAAAAGTAATTGCCGCCAACAGAAAAAGTAATATGAATTTTAGCCGCAATTTCTTTGCCAAAATGATGTATATATTCGTTGGCGTGCGCTAAACTATATGCCAATTGTTGTACAATAGTTGCTCCTGAATTTTGATATAGAGAAGCATCAACTTCAATAGAATTTTGTATTTTTTTTGCAACTTTTTCTAACTGTTTATGGTCTTCTTTTAAGTTGATAAACCAATTGCCAGTTTCGGCTAAATTACCAATAATATCAATAGAAAAGTAACAGTTTTTAGAATTGATAAAGTTTGATAATTCAATAACAAAATCAGCATTTAAAAAATGAAATTTAAAATAGATAACTGTTGATGACGTTTTCATTCCGTTTAATAATAGTTTGTAATTAAACGGATTTTTAGCAGTAAAATGTATGGTAT
>CAMZMA010000218.1 GCA_947311815.1 uncultured Flavobacteriaceae bacterium | reverse complement strand
TCATTTCCTCCGTACCAGTTAGATTCCCATCCTCTGATAATTCCTAAACGATTTCCTATTGGATTTGTTTTTTGTCCCATTTCTACTATCGATTAATTAGATTGATTATTTTTACTTCCTAACTCTAAAGTAACGTGATTAGAACGCTTACGAATTCTATGAGCACGCCCTTGTGGAGCTGGTCTTAGTCTTTTTAACATACCTGCACTATCTACACAAATAGATTTTACAAATAACCCTGCGTCTTCTATTGAAGCATCTTCGTTTTTAGCTTGCCAATTTGCAATGGCAGACAACAATAATTTTTCTAAATTAATTGATGCTTCTTTCGGGCTAAATTTTAAAATTTGTAAAGCTTTTTCAACTTCAACACCTCTTACTAAATCTGCTACTAAACGCATTTTTCTTGGTGACGTAGGACAGTTAGTAAGCTTCGCGAATGCTTTTTGCTTTCTAGCTTCTTTTAACTGTACTGCCATATTGTGTTTACGAACTCCCATTTCCTACTATTTTTTTCCTTTATTTTTTGCACCAGCGTGCCCTCTAAAAGAACGTGTTGGTGAAAATTCGCCTAATTTATGACCTACCATATTTTCTGTAACATATACAGGTATAAATTGACGTCCGTTATGTACTGCGATTGTTTGACCTACAAAATCTGGAGTAATCATACTTGCTCTTGACCAAGTTTTGATAACAGATTTTTTATTAGACTCTACATTAGCTAATACTTTTCTTTCTAATTTATAATGAACGAAAGGTCCTTTTTTTAATGATCTTGCCATGGTTTATTTCTTTCTACGTTCTATAATATACTTGTTACTTGCTTTGGTTTTAGATCTTGTTCTAAATCCTTTTGCAGGAATACCGTTTCTTGATCTTGGATGACCTCCAGAAGATTTCCCTTCTCCACCTCCCATTGGGTGATCTACAGGATTCATTACAACTGGTCTAGTTCTTGGTCTTCTACCTAACCATCTACTTCTACCTGCTTTACCAGATACTAATAATTGATGATCTGAGTTAGAAACCACTCCGATAGTTGCCATACAAGTTAACAAGATTAATCTTGTTTCTCCTGAAGGCAATTTTACGGTTGCATACTTACCATCTCTTGCCATTAATTGAGCAAAAGAACCCGCAGAACGAGCCATAACAGCTCCTTGACCTGGACGTAATTCTATACATGAGATTGTAGTTCCTAAAGGAATTTCGCTTAAGTACAATGCATTACCAATTTCTGGTGTAACACCTTTTCCTGAAACGATTGTTTGACCTACTTCTAAACCGCTTTGTGCAATTACATAACGTTTTTCTCCATCAGCATAATAAACTAACGCAATAAATGCGGTACGATTTGGATCGTACTCAATAGTTTTTACTGTTGCGGGAACACCTTGCTTATCTCTTTTAAAATCGATAAGACGGTATCTTTGTTTATGACCACCACCAATATTACGTGTTGTCATTCTACCCTGATTGTTTCGACCTCCAGACCTTTTTTTCGGTGCCAATAATGACTTTTCCGGCTTATCAGTAGTGATGGCGTCGAACCCATTTACTACTCTAAAACGCTGCCCTGGTGTTATTGGTTTTAATTTTCTAACTGACATTCTTGTCTTTTTTTCTTAAAGATTGTTATAAAAATCAATGCTTTCTCCTTCTGCTAACTGCACTATTGCTTTCTTGTAAGCTCCTTTCATCCCAGAAACCATACCTTTTTTTGTAAACTTGGTAGTTCTCTTTACTGGATAATTTAAAGTTTTTACACTAGAAATAGTAACTCCGTATGCCGTTTCAACAGCATCTTTAATTTCTAATTTGTTAGCTCTTTTATCTACAACAAAGGCATAACGGTTGTATAACTCGCTATCATTTGTTGCTTTTTCCGTAATAATAGGTTTTATTAAAATACTCATTTCTGTAACCCTTATTTGCTTAAATTAGTTTCAATTTCTTCTAAAGAACTTTCTGAAATTATAACTTTATTCGCGTTCAAAACACCGTAAGTATTTAAACCTGAATTACTTATAACTTTAGTTCCTTTTAAATTACGTGACGACAAATATACATTTTTATTTGACGCATCCAACACAAACAAAGACTTTTTAGTATCTAACTCAAAAGCTTTCAATACATTGATAAAATTCTTCGTTTTTGGAGTTTCAAAATTGAAATCTTCAATTACTACAATTTTATTGTCTTTTGCTTGAATACTTAATGCTGATTTACGAGCTAAACGCTTTAAGTTTTTGTTTAATTTGAAAGAATAATTTCTTGGTCTAGGACCAAACATTCTTCCTCCACCTCTAAAAACACCAGATTTGATACTACCCGCACGAGCTGTACCTGTTCCTTTTTGTTTTTTGATTTTTCTAGTACTACCCACAATTTCAGCTCTTTCTTTCGCTTTGTGTGTACCTTGTCTTTTATTTGCTAAATGTTGCTTTACATCTAAATAGATAGCGTGATCATTTGGCTCAATTCCGAATACTTCTTTAGAAAGTTCAACTTTCCTTCCAGTATCTTTTCCTGTGATATCTAAAACTGCTACTTTCATTATTTCTGAATAGTTACGTAAGCATTTTTGTGTCCAGGAATTGCTCCTTTAACAACAAGTAAGTTCTTTTCAGCAACTACTTTTAATACTCTTAAGTTTTGAACTTTTACTTTCTCTCCACCCATTCTTCCTGCCATACGCATTCCTTTGAATACTCTTGCAGGATATGATGCAGCACCAATAGAACCCGGTGCTCTTAAACGGTTGTGTTGACCGTGAGTTGCTTGTCCTACCCCAGCAAAACCGTGGCGTTTAACAACTCCTTGAAAACCTTTCCCTTTAGATACTCCTGAAACATCTACGAATTCTCCTTCGGTAAAATGTTCTACCGTTATAGAGTCTCCTAATTTGTACTCTGTTTCAAATCCTTGGAATTCTACGACTTTTCTTTTAGCAGTGGTGCCAGCTTTTTTAAAGTGACCGTCTAACGCTTTGTTAGAACTTTTTGCTTTTTTGTCATCGAAACCAAGTTGTAAGGCGTTGTAGCCGTCAACCTCTTCGGTTCTGACTTGGGTAACAACGCATGGACCCGCTTCGATTACTGTACACGGTATGTTTTTACCGTTTTCATCGAATAAGCTGGTCATACCTATCTTTCTTCCTATTAACCCAGACATATTTGTTTACATTTTAAGACGTTAGATCTATTTTATCCAGCGCGTCTATTCTTAATTAATTGTTTGAAACGTTCGTTTCGGTTTATTGTCTTTTTAAATTTCGTTCTAAAAAAACAGCGTTAAACATGTTCAACGCTGAATATGTTTTACCGTTTTTCCTTCGCGAAACCCTCCGGACATGTATATTTCAGACACGTTCAATAATCTATTTTGATTATTGAACGCTATCGAAATGTTTTACTTATACTTTAATCTCAACTTCAACACCGCTTGGTAACTCAAGTTTCATTAAGGCATCAATAGTCTTTGATGAAGAACTATAAATATCTAACAATCTTTTGTAAGCGCATAATTGAAATTGCTCTCTAGATTTTTTGTTTACGTGTGGTGAACGTAATACTGTAAAAATCTTTTTATGTGTTGGTAATGGTATAGGTCCGTTTACAACTGCACCTGTACTTTTTACCGTCTTAACAATTTTTTCAGCAGATTTATATACTAAATAGATAAAAAATGAGTCAAAAAATTAGAATCAAATTAAAGTCTTATGATTACAATTTAGTAGATAAATCTGCTGAAAAAATTGTTAAGACGGTAAAAAGTACAGGTGCAGTTGTAAACGGACCTATACCATTACCAAC
>CAMZMA010000217.1 GCA_947311815.1 uncultured Flavobacteriaceae bacterium | reverse complement strand
TGTACCACTGGAAGAAATACAAAAAAAAGACCTAGACCTTAGTTTTAACCGATACAAAGAACACGAATACACCGAGCAAACCTACGACCCACCCAAAGAGATATTAGCCAAATTGATTGCAATGGAAAAAGGGATTTTAACGGATATGCAAGAACTAAATGATTTGATAGGATGATGACAGAAAAATTTAACGACCTATTTGATTTTGCAAAAAAGTCAAAGTTAAAAGCTAGTGACGGAAGTACGAAAGGAAAATACCCATTTTTAACTTCTAGCCAAAAAGTAACCAAAAGAACTGATAACCCACAGTTTTTTGAAGAATGTCTTGTTTTTGGTAATGGAGGAAGTGCTAATATTCATTACCTTAATAAACCATTCGCTACAACTTCACATTGTTATGTTGCAGAAAAAAAAGATAAGAAAGTAAATATTAAATATGTGTATTACTATCTATCTGGTAATCTGCATATTTTGGAAAGGGGTTTTAAAGGAGCTGGATTAAAAAATATCTCTTCAAAATATATAGCAACTCTTGACATTCCAATTCTACCCATAGAAACCCAAAACAAAATAGTAGCCCTACTAGACAAAGCGAGTGCTTTGGTACAAAAAAGAGAAAAGAGTATCGTCCTTTTAGACGAGCTGTTGAGAGCACAGTTTTTGGAGATGTTTGGGGAAGCTAATAAGCAGTTTAAGGTTTGGGAAGATGTACAGATTAAATCATTAGCATATGATAGAAAAAACTCAATGAGATCAGGTCCTTTTGGTAGTTATCTTAAACATTCTGAATTTGTAGAAAATGGTCCAGTTGCGGTTCTCGGTATTGACAATGCTGTCAAAAATACTTTTCAATGGAAAGGAAGACGCTATATAACTAATGAAAAATATGAAGGTTTAAAACGATATACAGTATTTCCTAGAGATGTTATAATTACAATTATGGGAACAGTAGGACGTTCTGCTGTAATACCTGATGATATTCCTTTGGCAATAAATACAAAACACTTAGCTTGTATATCTCTTGACCCTAAAAAATGCAATCCTTTTTATTTAGCATATTCAATTCATTCAAATCCTTATATAAGTTATCAAATGAAAGCTAGAGAAAAAGGAGCAATAATGGCTGGATTAAATTTGACGATTATCAAAGAATTAAAATTAAAAAATGCTCCAATCGAACTCCAAAACAAATTTGAGACCATTTACCACAACATACAAGCCCAAAAAGAAACCCTAATCCAATCCAAAACAGAATTAGAGCATTTGTATAATAGTTTGTTGCAAGATGCTTTTAAAGGTGAATTAGATTTAACAAAAGAAGACGCAAAAAAAAAAGAACCAATTATGCCTGAATTAAAAAAGAAAGAAGGTGAAAAAGTGGATATCACAAATCTTGATTTAGCTACCTATTATGGTATTCCAGAAGATTTACTTGCAACAAGAGAAAAATGGATGTTTGACTTTGTTGGAGATGATGTTTTTTATCAATTTTTACTAAAAGATACTTTTGAAAAAGAAGATTCTTTTACGCTACAAGACATAGAAGAAAAACTTCACAGTTTCTTTTATCAAGGTGGCGATATGGATTTTGATAATACCAAATGGCAAGAAGTTATTTTCAAGTTTATGGAGGCAAAACCACCATTACTAGAACAAATATTTGATGAAGAAACAGCAACTGTAAAACTAAAATTAACAGATGAAACTTTTAAGGCTTAAAATAAATCAAAAAAATGGTTTTAGATCTTTAAAAAAAGGATTTGAAATGTTTTTTCTTCAAGGAGACGATTGGAGTCAAGCAACTGATTTTAATCCTTATGTTTTTGCGGGTAAAAATGGAAGTGGAAAATCAAATGTACTAGAAGCTTTGTCAGAAATATTTTATCATTTAGATTGTATTTATTTAAGCAATAAGCCTAGTTATTTTGATGAAGAAGTTATTAATAACAAAGCAACATTTGATTCTACAGTTTCAAGCGTAAATGAATACGAATTGGAGTATATTACTTTTATAGATAATAAAGATTTTTCTGAAATTAATCAAGAAACAGCTTCAAGTAAAAAAGCACACATTAGTATAAAAAAAGAAAAAGATAAACGTCCAATTATAGAATGGGTAAATAAAAATGAATTTAATATTACAGATGAACTTTCTACCTATCAATTAAAATATTTATTACCAGAATATGTTGTTGGTTATGCATCAGGAGAAAATGAGATATTAAGTTTTCGGTTTTTCAAAAGTAGGTTTATTCAATATGATGCTTATTACAATAATCTTATTACTGAAACCACAACAGACCCAAGTCCTGAAAGTTCTTTAATCTATGTAGATAAATCTTATAGTCAGTTTATCTTGTTAACAAATATGTTAATGCAAACAAATAATAATTTGGATAAGGATATCTTAGCTCCATTTAAAGAATATGTAGGTATAGAAAGAATAGATTCGTTTCGGCTAATTATAAAAACAGATATTCTCAAAGAAGATAAAGGTAAGAAATACCCATTGTTAAAAAACTTGGATTTTGATACTAAAAAAGAGCTTAAGTATACAAGTTCATATATAGAAAAATTAAAAAAGTGTGCCACCACTTGGTATGATGAAGAAAACTTTGATTTTTTTGAAAACGAATCTAGCAATAGTAGTTTTCTGATTTTAGACTACAAGGTAAATGATGCTACACTGAAAGCTTTCCAATTTCATTTTGAAAATAACCCATTGAAGTTATTTGAATTATTTCAGTTGCTTTTAATATTAGAAATACATTCTGTAACTGAAGAAAGCAAAAACAACACCTATGCTACAGAAAATATTTTTTCAAGTGAGTCTATAAATTTTAGACCGATTGAGTCTAAAAGAGTATTGAATATCAAGAATTTTAATATCAAGAAAAAAGGTATAGAAAATACTATTTACACTAAAGCATTATCAGATGGAGAACATCAATTTTTACATTCTTTAGGCTTGTGCTTACTATTTAAAGATACCCGTAGTTTATTTTTATTAGATGAGCCCGAAACACATTTTAATCCCAATTGGAAAGCTAAATTTTTATCTAGTTTGCGTTACTCTTTCGAACAAGAAAACAAAGACAAATCCGAAACTATGAGAGAAATGCTAATTACAACACATTCACCTTATTTACTTTCGGATAGTGACTCAAAGTATGTTCAAGTATTTAGAAAAGGTGAAGAAGTTAGAAAACCAGAATTTCAAACTTTTGGAACTTCTGTAAATTCTATTGGTATAAAAGTATTTGATATGCCGAATACTATTGGAGAGTTTGCACAAAAACGAATACAGGAGTTGAGAGAAGAGTTTGAACAACTAGAGGGTGAAAATTATGATGCTTTTATATCAAGAGTAAGAACTGAAATAGGCGAATCCGTAGAACGTCTTTTGTTGTTAAATGAAGTTTATAAAAAAATGAAATAAACGTGTTATTTAACTACACCTACATATCACACGAAGTAGAAAAACTACAAGAGTATTTAGATTTTTTATTTGAAGAAGTTTGGCTTCCTGCCGAAGGTGATTTTGATGCAGAAAAATTAAAGGGTAATAAACAGCTATATGATTTTTATGTAAATAACCATTTTGTGGATTATGATGTATCTAACCACATAAACAATAATGAAGGTGTAGCTGCTAATTTTTTTAATAGTTCAATAGAGAAGATATTTAAAGCGTTTGCAGCTATAAATGATGATAATTTCAAACTAGAACTAATAGATTATTATTCTAACAACAATAATATTGAAGAAATATGCTCTAATCCAAAACTTCCAATTCTTACTTATAAAGCTTTAGAAACTAAACAAAAAACACTTAGCAACGCCTTAAAGGCATTTTACGAGAAATTATATGAGATTAATTCTCCTTTTAATTTGAAAGATTTTGGTTCGTTAAAAACGAAATCACTTCCTTCTCATTATAAAGCATTCTTTACTCAAAATGATGAAGGAAAATGCCCTTTTTGTGGCATAAAAGAATTAAAAGGGATACACCACACCAAAAAAGAAGCATATGACCATTACATTCCTAAGGGTAAGTTTCCATTCAATAGTATAAATTTTAAAAATCTAGCACCAATGTGCAATGACTGTAACTCTAGTTATAAAAGCACAAAATTAGTCATTGGTGAAATAGCTAATAGAAATAAAGCTTTTTACCCTTACTCAACTTCTCAACCTGATATAAAAGACTTTCATATTAGTATAAAAATAAAAACAATGGATATATTAAAGATTAAACCAAAAGATGTTGAATTAGAAATTAAATTAACTGATTTTGATGAAGAAATAGAAGCTTGGAAACGTGTTTTTGGAATAGATGAACGTTACAAAGCACTTTTATGTGGGAAAAATATAGGAATTGATTGGTTTCAAATGGTAAATGAAGGTTATAAAAATGCAATTGCAATGGGGCAAACATTTACTAAGAAGGAGTTTTTAGATATGAAACTATTTGAAACTAAGGCAAATTTACTGGCTGAAAATGGGTTTCTCAAAAGTGTCTTTTTAGAAGAATGTGAATCTATGGGATTATTTAGAAAAGAATAAAGCCAACGCAAGTTCAAGCACATTTAAAGTTTGCATACCTCATAATTAAGCAAAGCGAATCACGAACACATTAAAGAAAAATATTAAAAAGTGAGTAAATTTAAAAGAGCTTTCACGCCAACGTTAGCAAGTTTGCGGAAAGAAAGTCAGACACCTAGAAAAGTTCATAAACTATTAGTTAATA
>CAMZMA010000216.1 GCA_947311815.1 uncultured Flavobacteriaceae bacterium | reverse complement strand
TAAATCTTTATAGACTTGAAAAAAGTGTTCTATTTCTTTGACTAAATGCGGATTTACATCCGATAAATCATTCAATTCATTCCAGATAGGATCAGAAACAGGCACACAAATTACTTTTTCGTCAGGTCCTTTTTCATCTGCCATATGAAAAACACCAATCGGTTTTACTTCCATCACACACATCGGGAATGTAGGTTGTGCACCTAACACCAAAACATCTAACGGATCGCCATCAAGTGCTAAAGTTTCAGGAATAAATCCGTAATCTGCAGGATACATCATCGATGAAAACAACATTCTATCAAAACGTATTTTCTTTAATTCAAAATCGTATTCGTATTTGTTTCTGCTTCCTTTTGGTATTTCTATAAGTACATCAAAAGTTTTCTTCTCTTTTATTGTCATTCTTCTTTTTTTAATGAAAAAAGCCTTTCTATTTGTTAAAATAAAAAGGCTTCATTTTTTATTTTATTCGTGTTATTTAATATACAGTACTTCTTTAACAGCTTTTACAACATCATTACTATTAGGAATCCAATTTTCTAATAAAACGGGCGAGTAAGGAGCAGGAGTATCTGCCGTAGTAATTCTTTTTATGGGAGCATCTAAATAATCGAACGCTTCATCTTGAATTCTATAAGTAATTTCTGATGACACACTGCCAAAAGGCCACGCCTCTTCTAAAATAACCAATCTGTTTGTTTTTTTAACCGATGTGATAATCGCATCATGATCCATTGGGCGAACGGTGCGTAAATCAATAATTTCTACCGAAATATTTTCTTTTGCCAATTCATCTGCCGCTTTGTAAGCTTCTTTTATAATTTTTCCAAACGAAACGATGGTTACATCAGTACCTTCTCTTTTAATATCAGCAACACCAATGGGTAAAACGTATTCTCCTTCAGGAATCTCCATTTTATCGCCATACATTTGTTCAGATTCCATAAAAATAACAGGGTCATCATCTCTAATCGCTGCTTTTAATAATCCTTTTGCATCATACGGATTTGATGGAACAATTACTTTTAAACCAGGTGTGTTTGCAAACCAGTTTTCAAAAGCTTGTGAGTGTGTTGCACCTAATTGTCCTGCCGAACCTGTTGGCCCTCTAAAAACAATCGGGCAATTGAACTGCCCACCAGACATTTGTCTAATTTTTGCAGCGTTGTTTATAATTTGATCAACACCAACCAACGAAAAATTAAAGGTCATATATTCTACAATAGGTCTGTTTCCGTTCATCGCAGAACCAATGGCAATACCCGCAAAACCTAATTCGGCAATCGGAGTGTCAATCACTCTTTTAGCGCCAAATTCATCTAACATTCCTTTACTTGCTTTGTAAGCACCGTTATATTCTGCAACTTCTTCACCCATTAAATAAATGCTTTCGTCTCTTCGCATTTCTTCGCTCATAGCTTCTGCAATGGCTTCTCTAAACTGAACTGTTCTCATTTTTTTTCTAGTTGTTTATTTCGACTTACAAAAGTATGAAAAATTAGAGATACTATTTACTTAAATTTGAACGAAAAAAATACTATGCATGCATAGTATTTTTTAAAAAATATCCGTAACTTCGTAGCGTTAAAAAAAATAAGTTTCTTAATAATAAAATATATGAAAATATTAGTTTGTATCAGTCATGTACCAGATACCACTTCAAAAATTAATTTTACTGAAGGAGATACCAAATTTGATACTAATGGAGTTCAGTTTGTTATCAATCCGTATGATGAATATAGTTTGACTAGAGCCATGTGGTTTAAAGAAAAACAAGGAGCAACTGTAACGGTTGTTAATGTAGGTCTTAATACCACAGAACCAACCTTACGTAAGGCTTTGGCTATCGGAGCAGATGATGCGATTCGAGTAAATGCAGATGCTACTGATGGATTATTTGTAGCAAAACAATTGGCAGCAGTAGTTAAAAACGGTAACTATGATTTAGTGTTGGCAGGAAAAGAATCTATCGATTATAACGGAGGAATGGTTCCTGGAATGTTAGCATCTTTGTTAGATTTTAATTTTGTAAACGGTTGTAACGGAATTGAGATTGATGGCGATAGTATTTCGTTAACTAGAGAAATTGATGGAGGTAATGAAACCTTATCAACCAAATTACCTTTAGTTATTGCAGGTCAAAAAGGAATTGTAGAAGAAAAAGATTTACGCATACCCAATATGCGTGGAATTATGATGGCACGTAAAAAACCATTAAATGTGGTAGAACCTGTTGGTGCAGATGCAGTAACTTCTATTACCTCATTTGAAAAACCAGCACCAAAAGGAGCTTGTAAAATGGTAGATGCGGATAATGTACAAGAGTTAATCGATTTGTTGCATAACGAAGCAAAAGTAATTTAAAAAATAAATAACGTCATTGTAAATGATATGAAGCCATCTGATTAAAAGATTTCTTCTTTAAAATGACAATAAAAAAATAAAAAATATGTCTGTATTAGTTTTTGCCGATGCGTCGGAAGGAAAATTTAAAAAAACTGCCTTTGAAGTAGTTTCTTAAGGAAAAAAAGTAGCAGAACAATTAGGAACAAATGTAGTTGCTTTAACTATAAATGCTGATGATTCTACACAATTATATCAATATGGAGCAGAAAAAGTAATTACTGTTGCTAATGATGATTTAAAAGTTTTTAACGGAAAAACATACGCTTCTGTAGTAAAACAAGTGGCTGATGCACAAGATGCCACCGTTGTTGTTATAGATTCTAGTATTAATGGGTTGTATTTAGCGCCAATGGTTGCGGTTTCTTTAGAAGCTGGTTTAGCTTCGGGTGTAGTTGCAGCTCCGAGTAATACGAGTCCGTTTACAGTAAAAAGAAAAGCGTTTTCTAACAAAGCGTTTTCTAACACGGTAATCTCTTCGGATAAAAAAGTAATTGGGTTGGCAAAAAATTCTTACGGAATTCATGAAAACCCTGTAGCAGGAACTATCGAAAATTTTGATGCAGCTGTTGCTGTAAATAATGGTGTAACTTCTGTAAATATAGAAAAAGCATCAGGTAAAATAACCATTGCTGATGCTGATATTGTAGTGTCTGGTGGTAGAGGTTTAAAGGGACCAGAAAATTGGGGAATGATTGAAGAATTGGCGGAAGTTTTAGGTGCTGCCACTGCGTGTTCTAAACCTGTTTCTGATTTAGGATGGCGTCCGCATAGTGAGCATGTTGGGCAAACAGGAAAACCTGTAGCGTCTAACTTGTACATTGCTATCGGAATTTCTGGAGCGATACAACATTTGGCAGGTGTAAATGCCTCTAAAGTAAAAGTAGTGATTAATACCGATGCCGAAGCACCTTTCTTTAAAGCAGCAGACTACGGAATTGTAGGTGATGCTTTTGAAGTTGTACCTAAGTTAATAGAAAAATTAAAAGCGTTTAAACAAGCGTAATTTTTTAAGTTTATAGTTTTATTAAAACACCCTTTAAAATGAATCTCATTTTAAAGGGTGTTTTTGTAGAACGTAATTATTGCGTATTGTGTTGGTGATTTTGGATGAACGGTTTAGGCTATGCTTAGTTGCGACAATTTAACACTTAACTTTATAAGTACAAAACCAACTTGGAAAAATCGGAGATTTTTCCAAAGTAGCACAGAACTAAGCAATTAAGTATAGCCGTTGTTGGCATTTCGTTTTTTATTTACTCAGATATTTTTTAATTTTCGTAATTTTAAAACCCGCCCCAAAATCTACATAATCACCAATCTTTTTATTTAGTAATTTCTGAGCGAAACCCTTATTTTCTGTCAATGAAGTAACTTCTTCTCCGTTTTTGTTTTGTGTTTCAATACCAATAGAATACCATTTTAATTCACCTTCTTTATTTTCTAATTGAACAATGGAATATTTTGCTACATTTTCAATGTCTATTTTCATTAAATTTTCCAAGTCTAATTCGGTAAGAATTTTATTAGTTTCTGGATGATGGTATTCCAGTTTATAAATATTATTATTTTTTGAAACAATTAATCCGTGTTCGGCTTTTAAATGGCTTATGTGAGAATCTACTCCTCCAAGTTCTCTACCACTTCTTTTCATTAATTCATCTTTAGTTGCTCCTTTTAGTAATTCGTGGTCAATAATTCCACAATCTTTGGTATGACCTAACCAACTCTCACCTGTATAACTTGGTTTCTTTTTTTTTAGTATGACCTTAAATCCGCAAGTATCATATTAGGATAATTATTTTGCATTTTGTAGCATTCAAAATAAGATACTAT
>CAMZMA010000215.1 GCA_947311815.1 uncultured Flavobacteriaceae bacterium | reverse complement strand
CTATCAGATGAGTACATCAAAAGTATTGAAACAAAGCTAAATAATAGACCCAGAAAACGTCTTAACTTTGAAAATCCTATATTTGCAATGGAAAAATTATTGTTTAACCAAACTGTCGCGTTTATGAGTTGAATTCAGCCTCAATAAAATTGAGGCTTGTAAATTACTATCTTAAAACAGCTTCTAAATTCTTTTCAAAAGTTGCTTGTAGCTTTTGCATTATTTTTTCTATTTGCTTGTCATTTAATGTTTTATTAACATCTTGCAACACAAAACTTACTGCATACGATTTTTTCCCTTCAGGTAATTTATCGCCTTCATATACGTCAAATAAATCAACTTCTTTTAACAAATTTCGTTCTGATTGAAATGATAAATTGTAAATTTCTTTAAACGAAACTGAATGATCTAACAACAAGGCCAAATCTCTTTTTACTGCAGGATGCTTTGGTAAAGCACTTATTTTTATCTTCTTCTTACCTGCTAAATTCAATACATTATTCCAATTAATATCTGCAAACAATACTTCTTGTTTAATTCCAAATTCTTTCCCTAATTTTCTTTTCACAACACCTAATTCTACCAATTTGGTTTTGCCTAAACTAAGTGTAATTCCTTCGGAAAATACATCTAATTTTGTAGGCGTTGTTTTTAATTTATCGATACCTAATCTACTTAACAACGTGGTTACAATACCTTTTAAATAAAAGAAATCAGAGGTTTTGTTTGCTAGTTTCCAACTATCTTTATGTCTGTTTCCTGTAACAAACAAGGTTAAGTGCTTATCTTCTTGATATCTATCATCATATTTATGATAGGTTTTACCAAATTCATAAAATTTTAAAGACGAATTTCTTCTATTCAAATTGTAAGAAACAGACTCTAAACCACTAAACAACAATGATTGACGCAATACTTTTAAATCGTTACTTAACGGATTTAGCATTTCTACATTGTGCGTTTCTTGTAAGTTTTCTGATAACTCTATATAAGCTACTTTGGTAAGCGAATTCGCCATCGTTTCATAAAAACCTTGTGATGAAAGTTGATTAGCAACTACATTTTCTATTTTTGTGTCTTTATTAGAATCAAAAGAAATAGAAGTATTTAACTTGTGCGAAAACTCGATATTATTATAACCATACACTCGTAAAATCTCTTCAATAATATCTGCTTCACGCTGTACATCAACACGATAAGAAGGAATTGTTAATCCTAAACCTCCTTCGGTTTCGTTGCTAATTTTAATTTCTAAAGACGCTAAAATCTTTTTTATGGTTTCTCTGGCAATTTTTTGACCAATTAATCGATCTACATTGTCATACGATAAAAATACTTGAAAATCTTCCATCTTTTCTGGATATAAATCCATAATATCTGATGATAATTTTCCGCCTGCATATTCTTCAATCAATAAAGCAGCTCTTTTTAAAGCATATTCTGTAAAATTGATGTCGATTCCACGTTCAAATCGAAAAGAAGCATCGGTATTTAAGGCGTGTCTTTTCGCTGTTTTTCTGATAGAAACAGGATTAAAATACGCCGATTCTAAGAAAATAGACGTCGTGTTTTCTGTAACGCCAGAGTTCAATCCTCCAAAAACACCACCAATACATAACGGATTTGAATCTCCATCGCAAATCATAATATCTTCTGCATGCAGTTCTCTTTCAACCTCATCTAAGGTGATAAATTTAGTGCCCGAATCTAATGTTTTTACTATAATTTTATTTCCTTTAATTTTACTTGCATCAAAAGCGTGTAAAGGTTGTCCCAACTCATGCAACACATAGTTGGTAATATCAACAATATTATTTTTAGGCGTAATTCCTATAGCTTTTAATCTATTTTGCATCCATTCTGGCGATTCTTTTACAGTAATATCTGTAATCGAAATTCCACAATAACGAGGTACTAATTCTTTATTTTCTACCTCAATATCTATTTTTAAAGTTCGTTCATTTACGTGAAAATCACTTACCGAAGGCGAGATAAGTTCTAACGGAACATCTTGTTGCATTAAACCCACCCGTAAATCTCTTGCCACACCAAAATGACTCATTGCATCTGCTCTATTTGGTGTTAATCCTATTTCAAAAACTTCATCGGTTTCTATATTAAATACATCTGCTCCTAAAGTTCCTGCTTTTACGTCCGCATCTAAAACGAGTATTCCGTCATGACCTTTTCCTAAACCCAATTCGTCTTCGGCACAAATCATTCCATGACTCTCTTCACCACGAATTTTTCCTTTTTTAATTTTAAAAGACTCGCCTTTATCATCATACAAAAGAGTTCCTATAGTAGCAACTGGCACTTTTTGACCCGCTGCAACATTGGGCGCACCACACACAATTTGTACAGGTTCGCCATTTCCTAAATCTACCGTAGTAATTTTTAATCTATCAGCATTTGGGTGTTGTACACAGGTTAATACCTCGCCAACAACAATACCTTTTAGGCTTCCTTTTATAGATTCTATAGTTTCTATACCCTCTACTTCCAAGCCTAAATCGGTTAATAATTCACCTGTTTTAGCTGCCTCCCAATCAATTTGCAAAAATTGTTTTAACCAGTTGTACGATATTTTCATGCTACTTCTTTAAAAATTTAAGTTGGCAAATTTACGCATTTTCTGTTGATAAACCCACTCTTATTTTGTTGTTATAAAGTTTAGACAATTGTAAAAATCATCATTTTTTTTATAATTGCTTTGTTTTAAAACCCCGCGGTAGAAATCTTTTTCAAAACACCTCTACCGCGTCCGAACGCAAAATTATTACAACCACAAATCCTCACCTATTACCTGTCTGCTGGCAAACAGGTTTCTATCACGATGCCATTTCGTAGGTTTTGAATAACTGACCTCTTCCTGTTTTGTAACATTTATTACAAAATAATTTAGATTTTTTTCAGAATTTTGCTCCTCATCAAATATAAAATAACATGAAAATTCTACAATCTTTCATTATTATTGTATTAACTATTACGTTTTTAGGATCTTGTAAAAAATCTACAAAAGAAACACATACCGTAAAACACGAAGAAATAAAGCAACATCAACATGCTAAAAAGCCTCATTGGTCTTATACTGGTGAAGAAAACCCAGAAAACTGGTCGCATATTTCAGAAAAATATCGTGCTTGTGGTGGTAGCTCACAATCTCCTATTAATATTGAGGAAAATACGGTTGAAAAACTGACTACAAAACATACTTTAACAGTAAATTACAACTTATCTAAAGTACATATTGTAAACAACGGTCATACCGAAAAGTTTGATGTTTCTGATAACAATAGTATTATTTTTGACGGAAAAACATATCAATTAAAGCAATTTCACATGCACAGTAATAGCGAACATACGGTAAACAACAAACATTACCCATTAGAAGTTCATTTTGTAAACAAAGCTGCTAATAATGAATATGCCGTAATCGCTGTCTTTTTTGAAGAAGGCGAAGCTTCTCCTTTTTTTAATACATTTTTAAAAGATTTACCTAAAAAAGTAGGCGAATATGAAGAGAAAGGAACATTTAAAATTCATCAAATATTACCAAAAACCGAGCATTTTTATCATTATAAAGGTTCGTTTACAACACCACCTTGTACTGAAATTGTTGAGTGGATTGTTTTAAAAGAAAAGTTAACCGCTTCTAAAAATCAGTTAGAAAGTTTACATACTTTATTGCACGACAATTACCGACCAGTACAATCTTTAAATGATAGAAAAATAGAATTGCAATAAATCAACTAATATTTGCCCACAAACCGCTTGTTTTTTGAAGTTCTGAGTAGGTTTTTAAAATCGCACTATTTTTAGATTTTTCTAAATTAGGATCGTCTTGTAATATTTCAATGGCTTTGTTTCGTGCTTTTACTAAAATTGATGTATCTTTAACAATATCAGCAATTTTAAGATTTAACACGCCGCTTTGTTGTGTACCCATAATATTTCCTGGTCCTCGTAATTTTAAATCTACTTCGGCAATTTTAAATCCATCGGTAGTTTCTGTCATTGTTTTTATCCGGGTTTTAGCTTCTTCAGATAATTTATAGCTCGATAGTAAAATACAATAACTTTGGTCTGCTCCACGTCCAACTCTTCCTCTTAATTGATGTAATTGACTGAGCCCAAATCGTTCGGCACTTTCAATAATCATCACACTTGCATTGGGTACATTTACACCAACTTCTATCACCGTTGTAGCGACCATTATTTGTGTTTCGCCATTTACAAATCGGTTCATTTCAAACTCTTTATCGGCAGGTTTCATTTTACCGTGTACAATACTTATTTGGTATTTCGGCTTCGGAAATTCTCTCGATACACTTTCATAACCATCCATTAAATCTTTGTAATCCATCGCTTCAGATTCTTCAATTAACGGATACACCATATATATTTGTCTTCCTTTTGCTATTTCATCTTTCAGAAATTTAAAGACCGACAATCGGTTGCTATCATAACGATGTACGGTTTTTACTTCTTTTCTTCCTGGAGGCAATTCATCAATCACAGAAATATCTAAATCCCCATAAACAGACATTGCTAAGGTTCTGGGGATGGGAGTTGCGGTCATCACCAAAATATGCGGAGGCAACATGTTTTTTTTCCATAATTTAGAGCGTTGAGCAACGCCAAATCTATGTTGTTCATCAATAATTGCGATTCCGAGATTTTTAAATTTTACTTTTTCTTCAATCAGCGCATGCGTACCTATTAATATATGTAAAGTTCCGTTTTCTAACTGTTGATGAATTTCGCGGCGTTTTTTAACACGTGTAGATCCTGTGAGTAATTCGATGTGTATTGGTAATTCTCCTAGCAAATCTTTAATTCCGTTAAAATGTTGTGTTGCTAAAATTTCTGTGGGCGCCATTAATGTTGCCTGAAAATGATTATCAATTGCCAGCAACATACTTAATAATGCAACAATAGTTTTACCAGAACCTACATCGCCTTGTAACAAACGGTTCATGTGTGCATGAGAAGCTACATCTTTTCTAATTTCTCTGAGCACTCTTTTTTGAGCATTCGTTAAATTAAAAGGCAAATAATGAGTATAAAATTCGTTAAAATAATCGCCTACTTTTTCAAAAACAAAGCCTTTTATTTTGGTTTTATTGATGAGCTTTTTACGTAATAATTGTAGTTGGATAAAAAATAACTCTTCAAATTTTAATCGTTCTTGAGCTTTTGCTAATAACTCTTGACTTTTAGGAAAATGTACATTTAATAGTGCTTCTTTTTTACCTATAAATTGCTCTTCGGTTAATAAATATTGAGGCAAACTTTCTGAAATTACAGGATATTCTTCAAATAAATTTTGAATAAGCGTTCGTACTACTTTATTAGAAACACCTTTATTGGTCAGTTTTTCTGTGGATGGATACACAGGTTGCATTGAAGATTGTAATTTCTTTTTGTAAGCTGATAGCAAATCCATCTCAGGATGCGGCATATTAAATTTCCTGTTAAAAAGACTAACTTTACCGTAAATAACATAAGGAACACCTACTTTTAAACTATCTTTTAGCCACTTTATTCCTTTAAACCAAACGAGTTCAATAGTTCCTGTATTATCAGTAAAAGCAGCTACTAATCTGCTTCCTTTTTTTTGTTGAATCGTTTTAATTGCTGTTATTTTTCCAACAAGTTGAACTTCTGAATTGCTATTTTTTAGTTCATTAATTTTATAAAAAGTAGTTTTATCGATATATCTAAACGGAAAAAAACTTAACAAATCTGCTTTTGTTTTTATTCCTAATTCCGATTGCAACAAAGCTGCTCTTTGAGCTGTTACACCTTTTAAATAAAGAATTGTTTGATTCAGTTTAGACAAAATACTTTCTATAAATAATAATTTAAAAATCCAAAATTAACACTTTCAAATTTATTTTTATTAAAACAACAACGTTATGTTCAGCAAAAGCCCTCACTTTTCATACTCCTAAAAAGAATAAATAAAGCTCTTTTTTTAATCCTATCCCTTCTCCTATTTCAGCTTACAATCAGTATCTTTGCACTTTCAAACAAAACAAAATGAGATTACATAGAAACTTAACCTACGCAGTAATAGATAGCTTACGCGATATTTTTAATGAAGGAGAATTTGCAGGTAAAGCCGTAGAAAAAGCATTAAAAAGAGATAAACGTTGGGGAAGCAGAGATCGAAAATTTGTTGCAGAAACTATTTATGAAATTGTACGATGGAAACGTTTGTACGCAGAAATTGCAGATGTAAAAGAACCGTATAGCAGACCCAATTTATGGCGTTTATTTTCGGTTTGGTGTGTCTTAAAAGGAATTCCTTTGCCAGATTGGAACCAAATTGAACCTACTCCAACTCGTAGAATTAAAGGAATGTTTGATGACCTCTCTAAAATTAGAAAATTTAGAGAATCTATTCCAGATTGGATGGATGAAATTGCCGTAAAAGAACTAGGAGAAAAACTTTGGACGCTAGAAATGGCAGCTTTAAACAAACAAGCTGATGTTATTTTACGTACAAAT
>CAMZMA010000214.1 GCA_947311815.1 uncultured Flavobacteriaceae bacterium | reverse complement strand
GTAACAGCTTATCAAGATTTGTAATTATGGAAAATCCATTTAAGAAAATATTACATAACGAAGAAGTACCAAAGGTACTTAGAGATAAATTACTGAATGATGTCGGTAAGATAAAACTTGCTATAGATGTTGCAGATTTGTTTGTGGTAAAATATCCAAGTACTATTGCCGATTTACTAACAGGTGGAGGTACAGAATCTAAAAATAACTAAACTAAACTTAAACTAAAAAATAACTAAAAACCAAACACTATGACTACGCTAATTCCTTTAAAAATAGACATTTTAGCCCATTTCAAAAAATATTAGAAGATGTAATAGCTTCTTTACCTACTGTTTTAGGATTCATTGCATTTGTAATTATTTCTTGGCTACTTATTAAAGTATTTTTATGGATTATTAAAAAGGCGCTATCAAAAACTAAAATAGATACTTGGTCAGAAAAATTAAGTGAAACAGAAATTTTTGGAGATACTACCATTAATATTGTACTAACTAAAGTGATTTTAGGCGTGCTAAAATGGTTTTTAATTCTTGTTTTTGTTTTGGCAGGCTCAGGAATTTTCGGACTTACAGCAGTTTCAGACGGTATTAGTAGTTTCTTTTCTTACTTACCTAGGTTATTAACGGCACTCGGTATTTTTGTTGCTGGTGTTTATGTAGGTACAGTTGTTAAAAAATCGATTAATGGGATGTTTAAATCTTTAGAGTTATCTGGAGGTAATTTGGTAGGTAATATTGCCTTTTATTTAATTGTTGTTTTTATATCGATTACCGCTTTTGATCAAGCAGGAATTGATACGAGTATTATTAAAAGTAATTTAACGTTGGTTATTGGCTCTGTGTTATTGGCAATGACTATAGCTTTTGGATTGGGCTCTAAAGATATTATTACAAGATTGTTATTTGGTTATTATTCTAGGAAAAATTTAGAAATAGGACAAAAAATTAAAATCAAAAATGTGGTTGGTGTTATTGAGAGTATTGATAATATTTGTATGGTTTTGGTAACAGAAAAAGGAAAAACAATTTACCCGATTAAAGAAATTGTAGATGCCGAAATAGAAATTTTATAAAAAATTTTAAAAAAAATGTGACTTCTTAAAATAAGTAGTGTCTAAAAAGATAGATGGAACAAAATTAGTATGAATTTTGAGAAAAAAGAAACTCAATTTAGAGTTTTGTCAAATAAAATAAAGAGCAATAAAAAATTAATTTCAGCACTTAAAACAATATCACCTGTATTAATGGTTTTGTTTGCTTTAATATTGTTTATGTCGTTGTATTTAAATAGTTCGTTGTTACTAAAAAAAGATGTACATTTATCATTTTACATAATTCTTGTTGTGTTTTTTGTTTTAATAGTGCTAATTAAATTTTTTAGAAAAAAAAGAGAAAAAGAAAATAAACAATTAGATGTAGAAATTTATAATTTAATGAAATTGAAGATTTGATAGAAAGTTGGGGGACATTCTATCATACTAGAGAAGTGTATACTTCTTTAAAAACGAATAGACCGTTACATTGTAACGGTCTATTTATTTTGTGTAAAAAAGTGTTTTTGTTTAGAAAAGTCCGTTTATTTGAGCATCTATTCTATCAATAATATAACCTAAATCTTCCTGATTGTCTACAAAATCTAAGTTATCTACATCAATAATTAGAATTTTCCCTTTTTTATAAGTAGAGATAAATGCTTCGTAGCGTTCATTTAATCGGCTTAAATAATCAATACTAATAGAGTTTTCATAATCTCTACCACGCTTGTGAATTTGCCCCACCAAAGTAGAAATATCTGCGCGTAAATAAATTAATAAATCGGGTGGTGTTACTAGGTTTTCCATCAATTCGAATAAAGAACTGTAATTTTTATAGTCTCTATTGGTCATTAAGCCCATTGCATGTAGGTTAGGAGCAAAAATATGAGCATCTTCATAAATAGTCCTATCTTGGATAATTTTTTTACCTGTTTTTCTTAGTTCTAAAATTTGACGAAACCTGCTGTTTAAAAAATAAACTTGTAAATTAAAAGACCAACGCTCCATTTCTGCATAAAAATCGTCTAAATATGGGTTTTCATCTACAGATTCATAATGAGGTTGCCACTTGTAATGTTTTGCTAAAAGTTTGGTAAGTGTCGTTTTACCAGCGCCAATGTTGCCTGCAATTGCTACGTGCATAATAGTTAAAATTCTTTATTTGATTGAAAATTGAACGAAATTCCGCTCTAATTAGGGATGCTAAAGATAGGTATTTTTTAGAATCTAAAAAGCAATTAACATATCAATTTATAGCCAAAACCACGGATGTTAATAATTTGAATGTTTGGGTCTTTTTTAAGTTTTTTTCTAAGTTTAGAAATAAACACATCCATACTTCGGGCATTAAAAAAATCATTATTGCCCCATAATTTGTTAAGTATAAAGGTTCGGTCTAGAATTTCGTTTCTTTTTTCTGATAATTCAAATAGCAATTCAGATTCTTTATGGGTTAGCAACGTTTCATTTTCTTGATAATGAAGTGTTTGTTTTTTGTAATTAAACGTAAATTGACCAATTTCAATGCGATTTTTAATTGTTTTTAATTGATTTCTGTCTAATAATGAGTTGATTCGTACAATCAATTCTTCCATAGAAAACGGTTTTTTTACATAATCATTTCCGCCGTGTTTAAAGCCATCTAACACATCGTTGGTTTGCGATTTTGCCGTTAAAAAAATAATAGGAATTTGTTTTTTTCTTGCCGAATTTCTTTCGCTACTGTAAATCCGTCTTTTTTAGGCATCATTACGTCTAACACTAAAATATCTGGTTTTTCTTGGATGTACATTTCAGTACAGATTTCGCCATTTTCAGCCAAAAAAACGGTAAAATTTCTAGTTTCTAAGCTTTCTTTTACAATTTGCCCCAAACTAGGTTCGTCTTCGGCTAATAGAATTTTTATGTTGGGTCTTGTTGTCATGTATTAAGAAATAATGGGTATCGTAATTTTAAAAACAGTACGGTTGTTTGTGGTGTTAAGTGTTATGTTTCCTCTATGTTTTTCAATGATTTTTTTGCTGTAATATAAGCCAATTCCAAACCCTTTTACATCATGTGTATTTCCTTTTGGGATGCGATAAAATTTATCAAATATTTTTTCTTGCTGATTTTTTTCAATGCCGTTTCCATTATCAGCAATCGAAATTTCTAGCATCTTTAAAACAGCATTAATCTTAATTTTAATCTTATTTCCTCCATATTTTACAGCATTATCAATTAGGTTAGAGATGGCGTTTTCAAAATGAAAAGGGTCAACTTGTATCAATAACTCATCGGTATTTGAAGAAAATCGAATGCTTTTATCACCTCCAATTAATTGATGTTTTTGACTTATTTTTTCAACTAACGGAATTATATTTATCTGTTCTTTATTAAGTAGTAGTTGTTCGCTATCTAACGTGGCAGTTTCTAAGAGTTTTTCTACCATTTTATGTAGTTTTTTTAGCTGAATGGTAGAAATAGATACATACTTTTTAGTTCTCTCTTTATCATCAATTGCATGAAAACTTTCTATGGCTTCAAGAGCCGTAGAAGCAGTAGTTATAGGTGTTTTAAACTCGTGAGTAATGTTGCTAATTAAATCGTTTTTTATGGCTGCTAACTCCTTTTGTTTGTTGATAATGTACAGCAAATAAAATAAGCTAGAAATAATGGCTAACGACAATAAAAGAGATAATAAAATACCTGTTAAACTACGTTTAAGAGCTTCTTTTGTGGGGTTTGTGTAATGTAAAACAAAAGATTCATTAGGTTTAAGAAATGTAGATTTAGCTTCGGTCATTAAAAAACCTTCGGCATAATCTGTAATTTTCGAATTAAAAAAAACAGTATCCTTTTTTAGATGCGTAAAATAAAATTGACTTCCTATCCCTTTTTTTTGCAATTCATTTGTAAAAATTGAATCTATTTCGTTGTAATTAATACTATCATTATGAATTGCAATAATCATTGTTTGTAGTCCTTTTATTAGTTTTAAACTATCAGAAGCCTTTTTCCCTCTAAAAACCTGAACATTAGAAATGTGATTTGGTGATGCTATATGTGTGCCAGATGTACCATCTTTAGAAATTTTTAAAAATTCAATTTCG
>CAMZMA010000213.1 GCA_947311815.1 uncultured Flavobacteriaceae bacterium | reverse complement strand
CACATCAATCATTTAAAAGAATTGCTCAATGCTGCTCATCAACAAAAAGCAAACAATGTGTTTGTACACGCTTTTACTGACGGACGAGATTGCGATCCAAAATCAGGTGCATATTTTATCAACGAAATTGAAGAACATCTACAAAAAACCACAGGGCAATTGGCAACAATTACAGGTAGATATTATGCCATGGATAGAGACAATCGATGGGAAAGAATTCAATTAGCATACGATGCTTTGGTAAACGGAAAAGGTAGTTTCTCTACGGATGCTGTAGCATCCATCAAAAAAAGTTACCAAAATGATGTTACCGATGAGTTTATAAAACCTATCATTTTGGTGGATGAAAAAAAACAACCAAAAACTACAATTCAAAAAGATGACGTGGTTATTTTCTTTAATTTTAGAACCGATAGAGGTCGCGAATTAACCAATGCGCTTTATCAAACGGATTTTCCTGAATACCACATGAAAAAATTACCGCTGTATTTTGTTACCATGACAAATTATGACAAAACTTTTAACGGAATCAACGTAATTTACAACTCAGACAATTTAGAAAACACCTTGGGCGAAGTCTTAGAAAAAGCCAACAAACAACAAATTAGAATTGCCGAAACTGAGAAATATCCGCATGTTACTTTTTTCTTTTCTGGCGGACGAGAACAAGAATTTAAAGGAGAAAAACGATTGCTTTGTCCGTCTCCAAAAGTAGCAACCTACGATTTACAACCCGAAATGAGCGCACAAGACATTACAGATGCCATTGTACCAGAATTAAAAAAAGGCGATGTAGATTTTGTGTGTTTAAACTTTGCAAATGGCGATATGGTTGGGCATACAGGTGTGTTTGATGCTGCTGTAAAAGCCTGCGAAACGGTAGATCATTGCGTGCAAGAAGTCATAACAACCGCTTTAAAAAATGATTATACTACCCTTTTAATTGCCGATCATGGGAATTGCGAAACAATGATAAATCCTGATGGAACACCACACACCGCACACACAACAAATCCTGTGCCTATTATTTTAATCGACAAAGAAATCAAATCGATAAAAAATGGTATCTTGGGCGATATTGCTCCTACCATTTTAACATTGATGGATGTGGAACAACCCAAAGAAATGACTCAAAAATCACTGATTTAAAATGAAAAAAACAATCCTTTTAATCGCTGTTCTTGCGTTTGTAAGCTGCGGAACACAAAAAAACATCGCTGTTAAAAAAGCCGTTACAGCTAAAAAAAATAACCGAGGAGATTTGGTAGGAATTGCCAATAAAAACTCATTTATGCAAGCACCTTATCAAACTTGGTTTGATCGTAATTTTACCAATTACCACATGGATGCATCAACAGTTACTGAAATAAAAAAACACTTAAAAGGCGTAACCGTTAAAGGCTTTATGGGGACTTGGTGTGGCGATAGCAAAAGACAAACACCTCGTTTTTACAAAATTATGGAAGCAGCAGGTTTTAACACCAATAACTTAGAATTGGTTACCGTTAATCGCAGTAAAAGAACACCCGACAATTTACAAGAAGGCTTTCATATTATTAGAGTTCCTACGTTTATTTTCTACAAAAAAGGGAAAGAAATTGGTAGATTTGTAGAAAGACCTAGAGAAACCGTAGAAAAAGACATTTTAAAAATAGTGTCTGGCAAACCCTATAAACATTATTACGACAGATAAATGTTACCCAACAAACACCTCATTATTGCAGTAGATTTTGATGGTACTATTGTAGAAGATGCGTATCCTGCTATTGGAGAACCTATAATTTTTGCTTTAGATACCTTAAAAAAACTACAAAAAGAAGGACATCGACTTATTTTATGGACCTATAGAAGTGGCAAAAAACTACAAGAAGCAGTAGATTTTTGCAAAGAACAAGGCATTGAATTTTATGCAGTGAATAAAAATTTTCCTGAAGAAGAATTCGACGGAAAAATAAGCCGTAAAATTCATGCTGATGTTTTTATTGACGATAGAAATATTGGCGGTTTCTTAGGATGGACTGCCATACACAAAGCCATTTTTAATTACGAACCTCCTGTAAAAAAGAAAAAAGGATTTTTCTCTTTTTTTAGGTAAGTTAGGCTATATCATGAAAAATGTGAATTTGAAAAGCTTTCGGATGAGAAGTGATTTCAACTAAAAACTAGTTTATTTCCAACGACGTAAACTGAAACGTATTTCCATCAAACAAGCCTTTATCGCTTAATTTTAAAGAAGGAATGACCAACAACGCCATAAAAGAAAGTGTCATATACGGTGCACGTAACGTACTTCCCATTTTTTTAGACATTCTATCTAATTCGGCATACGATTTTCCGATTTCTACAGCCGATTTATCACTCATAATTCCTGCTACAGGCAACGGAACTACTTTTTCTTCGGATGAAGATACAGCACAAACGCCACCTTTATTTTCTATCAATAAATTCACTGCTTTACAAATAGCTTCATCAGAAACTCCTACGGCAATAATATTATGAGAATCGTGCCCAACCGAACTCGCAATTGCGCCTTCTTTTAATCCGAAGTTTTTAATAAATGCGATGGATGGCTTTTCGTTTTTATAGCGATTTACTACCGTCATTTTTAAAACATCCTCTTGCGTGTTCGATACTAAATTCCCTTTTTCAATCAATGCATCTGCATGAATTTCATTAGTAACCAACTCGCCATCTTTGGCTTCGATTACTCTAATTTTTTTTGCAGTTGATGGATACAAAAACGCCGACACTTCTTTTTTATCTGTATCAAAATTATTCAAAACTTCAAAATCGACAGATTTCACAAATGACTGTCCGTTTTCGGCAACCAACTCGCCATTGATATAAGTTTGTAATACCTTAAATTTCTCTAAATCTTCTAGTACTACAAAATCGGCATCATCGCCATTTTGCAACAAACCAACATCTAAATTGTAATGTTTTACAGGATTTATACACGCAACTTTCAGAATTTTAAAAACATCAATTCCTTTGGCAACCGCACGTTCGCACAATTGATTGATATGACCTAGCAACAAATCATCTGGATGTTTATCATCTGAACAAAACATCATATTTTTATAATGTTCGGACAATAAATCAATCAATGCTTCAAAATTTTTAGCGGCACTTCCTTCGCGGATAATTACTTTCATGCCTTTTTGTAATTTTTCTAAACCTTCATCAAACGTAAAACACTCATGGTCGGTAGAGATTCCTGCGCCAATATATTTGGTAATATCATCGCCTCGTAAACCAGGTGCGTGCCCATCAATAGGTTTGTTGTAGTGTTTTGCCCATGCCAACTTTTTCATCACTTCTTCATCATCAAACAAAACTCCTGGATAATTCATCATTTCTGCTAAATATTTAATATCAGGATTTGCCATTAACTGCTTAATATCATCAGAATCAATTACAGCACCTGCACTTTCAAAAGAGGTTGCAGGCACACAACTTGGTGCTCCGAAATTAAATTTTAGCGGTACTTTTTTGCCGTTTTCAATCATAAAATGCACGCCTTTTACGCCCACAACATTCGCTATTTCATGCGGATCAGAAACAGTAGCAACGGTACCATGAGTAACGGCTATTTTCGCAAATTCTGATGGCACTAACATCGAACTTTCTATGTGAATATGCGCATCTACAAACCCCGGAATGATATACTGTTCTACGGAATGTTCAACCGCTTCAATGGAAGTGATTTTTCCGTTTTGTACCGTAATTTCTCCTTTAAAAATGCGTTTATTTTGTATATCAACAATGTTTCCTTGTACTTTCATTTTGGGTTGTATTTTACGTATCTCTGAAATACTTACCTTTGTAGGTATGATAAATTTTATGTAGAATTTTACTACAAATTTACAGAGAAAAAACTAAAATTTTCGGTCAGGATGAAAAGAATTTATCGCAATCGATGTTTTTTTATCAGTAATAATTTCTGACACTAATTTTCCTGTTGCGGGTCCCATACTCCAACCCATCATAGCGTGTCCTGTAGCGATGACTAAATTGTTGCATGTATCGCTTTTGCCAATATAAGGCAATCCATCTGCAGAAACGGGTCGTAAACCAGAAGTTGCAGTATTTTTTTCTTCTTTAGTAGCTTTTATTTCAGGAAAATAACGCGTTACTGCTTCTGCAATAGCATTTACTCGTGCTTTATTTATTTTTTTGTTGATGCCCGCAATTTCCATCGTACCTGCAAATCGGGTAAATCCGTTCATGGGTGTAACTGCAACTTTGGCTTCGGCTAATAAAGCCGGTATTTGCATTTTATGTGGTTTGTATGAATCGATTCGATAGCCTTTTCCTGCTTGCAATAGCAAATGAATGCCTAGTTTTTTGGTTAACATCGGACTCCAAGAACCTGATGCCAATACAAAATCATCGGCTAAAATTACTTGTTTATCTGTTTTTAGTTGGGTGATTTTTTTATTTTTTACCTCAAAATCAACTACTTTTTCATTCAAGAAAAACGCTACACCGTTCTTTTTAAGGTGATGTACCATTCCGTTCATAAACTCGTGTGGTGTTGAATGAAAATCGCAGGTAAAATGCACGCCTCCAATAATATCCATATGTACATTGGGTTGCAATTTCTGAATTTCTTGTACGGTAAGTTCTGTAGCTCTTAATCCTTCTTTTTTTGCTAAACGCACCAAATTCACCTCTTTTTCAAGCATTTTTTCGGTCTTACAAAGCACTAACAATCCTTTTTTTTGATAATCAAAATGAACATCATTTGATTGCGCAATTTCGGTATATAATTCTTGCCCTAAAACCGCAATTTCTTTAATAGGCTTGATGGCTTTTTGTACATTTTTATCGGTACATGATTTGTAAAATGCCCACGTCCATTTTAAAAAATCAGCATCTAAACTGGGTTTTATAAACAACGGACTTTTAGCATTAAACATCCATTTAACACCTTGTTTCATCACTCCTGGTGCTGCTAACGGCGTTAAATGACTGGGTGAAATAAATCCTGCATTTACAAAAGAGGCACCGCTCGAAATATCAGATTGATCAATGATGGTTACTTGATGTCCTTCTTTCTGAAGATAATATGCGGTACATAATCCTATAATTCCGCCGCCAATTACTACAACTTTTTTACTCATAATACGGCTAACTCTTCTCTTCGTTTTTTAGTCAATCCTTTAACGACCAAATCATATGAATGATTGATGAATTCTTCTATCAAATCATCTGTAATTTCTCCTGATGCGAATTGTACGGTATTCCAATGTTTTTTACTCATGTGAAACCCTGGAATCACACTTTCATATTGTTCTCTAAGTTCTACTGCTAATTCTGGATTGCATTTTACATTTATCGTTCCTTTGCCTTGTTCCCAAGAATTTAAACCCGTTAACAAAAATATTTTGCCCATTACTTTAAACACCAACACATTCTCATCAAAAGGGAAACTTTCGGTAACTCCTTTTTTAGCAATACAATAATTTCTGAGTTGTTCTATATTCATGTTTAGGTTACTTATTCTTCAATTTTATTTTTAATTTCTTTTATCATTTTCACAGACTGCAAGTTTTTAAATAATCTATATGCTATAAAACCCACAATAGGAATTGTAAAAAACTGAAATAAAATAGAATATAAAATAGAAATAAAATACGTATTTCCTTGTTCTTTAAAATAAACTCCTACAGCAACAGCAATAAATACCCACAAAACAAAAAGAACAACAAAAACAAACATAAATGCTGCCACTATTAAAACATATAATTTTGCGTCTTTTTTTATAGAAGCTATCACCTTATTTTTTATTTTATTTTCAAAAAATTTTAAAGGTTTTTTTACTGATTTTAATAAAAACTCTGCTACTAAGTAAGATATTTCTTTATTAGGGTTATACAATGAAGTATCTGTATTGTTTAAAGATTTTTTCCATTTTTTTTTAATTATTTTTTCTATTTTGTTCAATATCGATACTAATTTCATAAAATCCTATTTTTGCTAGACAAAACGAATTTACATATTTTCTTTCATTAATTTTAACAAATACGTAATTTTGAATCTATGAGAACAACAAAACGAATCTCTTCTAAAGAAACATATCCGTTACGTTTGTCTGTTTTATGGCATCATTATAACAAATTAAATCAATGTGATTTAACGATTGATGAACTAGAAAACACTTTTCATGTAGGTGCTTTTTTAGAGGATGAGATTGTAGCTATCGGTACGTTTACCGAAGAAAAAAATAAAAATTTTTCAGCTAAAAATCAATATAGATTGCGTGCAATGGCGTCATCACCAAAAGTGAGAGGACAAGGTTTTGGGAGAGAAATTATTAATTTTGCAGTAAAAGAATTACAACGCAGAAACGTAGAAATTCTTTGGTGTAATGCTAGAAAAATTGCCTTTGGTTTTTATAGAAAATTAGAATTTAAAACGATAGGAGATTATTATCATATTCCAAAAATTGGACTGCATAAATTGATGTATTTAGAACTATAAACCTGAGTTCGACCTAAGAAAAACAAACACCTGCACAATTAAAAATATTGCCCCACGCCAAATACCAATCCGCTTGAAGAATTTTTGGTAAGTCCAACACCATAATCTACTCTAAAAACAGCATTGAATATTTTTTTCTTGAGAAACCGCTTTAGAAATCATCAAAAAAAAGAGAAAAAATACCGTGATTTTTTTAGAAATCATTCGGCAATAAATGTTTTTTCGAGCACTAAATTTACCCAATGATCTGTACTAACTCCCATAACCGTAAAGTTATACTCATTATCTAAAATTAAAGAAGGCGGTGTTGCTGTGGTAATATTTAAAATCACATTATCTAAATGATAAAACTGAAACCATTTATCTGTTGTATAAGTACCCGAAAGAAAATTATCATCAGCATCTGTAATTGCTTGAAAATAGATATCATTTTCTGCAATGCTTCCATCATCCCAAGAAAATTTTGGTTGTAATGTCTGCGGATACGAGACTCTTACCGTATCTTTCCATTCGGTGGGTTTGGTAAAATTTTTTAATCTAATCGGATTCGATTTGTGTAATTTTCCAAGTGTTTTATAAGTAACCAAACACCAAGTTTCTTTATTGCCAGTTCTGATAAATTTTTCTAAATGACCGCCAAAAACGGATTGTTTTGGTAGCATTTTTCTTTTGTATAAAGACAAGTTTGTTTCATCTTGTTGTACGCTATCGGTTTCGTAATACCGGATATCCGAAGCTCCATCAATAGGATAATAAAAAATAAGTGAGGTAGAAGTAAGTGTTTTATCGCTAGCAGCACACGCTATAACTTCGGCAGAAGATAATGTAGCGTTTACATCAACATATTCTTGTAAATTTCTTGGTACTGTAGTATCATTATCTTGCGAACAAGCCCCAAATAAAAGAACTAATAACCATAAAACACTTACTTTTTTTTGTTGCATATAATTTATACTTTAATTGTAAGTACTGGCAAAGTAGCATGATTTGCAATATCTTCGGAAACACTTCCTTTAAAAAAGTGCGACATTCCTTTTCTTCCGTGAGTAATTACAGCAATTAAATCTGCCCCAATTGCGTTAGAAAAATTTAACACGCCTTTTTCTACCGAGTAATCAGATACGTAATTTACTTTGTTAATTAAGCTTACATCTCCTTCGGCTTTTTGCATAAAAAGAGCTACTTTATTTTCCATTTCTACCGTACTCATAAATTTCTCTGTGGGTAAATTTACATATAACAAATGTATTTTTGCGCCTAATAAGTCAATTATTTCATGAACTTTTTTATAGGACGCTACTGCTTCGTCAGAAAAATCGCAGGCAAAAACGGCATCATCAAACAAAATATCTCTAAGCTCATTTTTTATAACCAATACTGGGATGCTAGAATTTCTTACTACTTTTTCTGTATTAGAACCAATAAAAAACTCTTTTGCCCCACTGGTTCCATGAGAGCCTATTACTACTAAATCGGCTTTTTGTTTTTCGGCAATTTTATTTATTTCGCTAAACACTTTGTAATGTTTAAGGATGGGTGTAATTTTTACCCCTTTTAAATAATCTTTACTTAAAAATTGCTTGAATCTTTTTTCTGCTAATTTTAAAAATAAAACTGCTTTTTGCTGCTGATAATTTTCACTCTCGTTTAACATGCCTTCTTGTAACTCGAGCATGTGCAGTGCTAAAATTTCTGCGTTATTTTTTTTAGCTAATTTAACAGCTGTTTTTAATGCAAATTCTGAATGTTTTGAAAAATCTACAGGAACAATAATTTTTTTCATAATATCTATTTTAAATTGTAATATCTTCAAAATTACGATGATAAATTTTCTAAAAAAATGATAAAAATCAGTTATTGGTTTTAAATAACTGAGTCAATAATTTTTGAGTAGGTTTATTTTGCGGCGTAAACATGTGATTTTCTTTTCCTCCTACTTTTTCATGATTTTGAAACGTCTTGTATCTTTAGTAGATATTAATGGTTTTTTTATTTTTTAGTCTATCTTTAGCAGAAATTATTTTTAGGTAAAAAAAAATGATTTTAAAATGATTTTCTTAAAAACCTGATATATAGTTTTTTACACGAAAACCCTCACCCAAAGGGGTGAGGGAAATTTCACCCCTTTGGGTGATTGTGAGAACTAAAAAGACCTT
>CAMZMA010000212.1 GCA_947311815.1 uncultured Flavobacteriaceae bacterium | reverse complement strand
CTTTATCAACATACACAATAGCATTGTTTAAATCTCCTCCTCTAATTAAATCATTTTCTAACAACATTTCAATTTCGTGTAAAAAACTGAATGTTCTTGCTTCAGAAAATTCTTTTTTAAATTCAGAAATATGATTCATTGTGGCATTTTGAGTTCCTAATACTTTAGTACCAAAATCTACCATGGCCGTTATTTGATACTCATCAGCAGGCATCAAAATAATTTCGCTTCCTGTTACTTCATCTTTATAAGAAATAATGTCTTTTACTACATATTCATCAATCAAAGCCTCTTGTTCTTTTATTCCTGCTTTTTCTAGGGCTTCGATAAAATATTTTGAAGAACCATCCATAATTGGGGGTTCTGCTGAGTCTATTTCTATCAATAAATTATCTATTTCTAAACCCACTGCAGCCGCTAAAACGTGTTCTGAAGTTTGAATTTGAACTCCATTTTTTTCTAAATTTGTACCACGTTGTGTATTTACAACATATTCTACTTTGGCCTGTATAATGGGGTTTCCTTCTAAATCTACACGCATAAATGCAAATCCATGATTTATAGGAGCTGGTTTAAAGGTTAAGGTTACTGTTTTACCAGTATGTAAACCTACACCAGATAAACTAATTTCTTTTTGTATTGTTTGTTGTTTTCTACTCATTGATATTAAAAAGTTTTGAGCTTTAAGATTTTTAAAAATTACGTTTTAAATTTTAAATACTTGCAAAAGTAACCAATTTTACCTAAAAATTAGGGTTTTGATTACTTCGGATAACAAATAAAATGTTTTACAACAGGTTTTGTAAGGGCTTGAATATTTAATTGATCGGAAGCAGCTACCAAATCTTTTAAGTTTCCTAACTTATCTAAAATTTTAATAGGATGCTTTGTATTGTATGCTTGATTGGTTACTTTTCCTGTAAAAACAAGGTAATTTGTTTCTTTTTGAGTGTATTTTAAATTACTTTTTTGTTGTTTTTCTTTATAATAACTATTTTCAAAAACAGTTTCTTTTAATTCTATCTTTAATAAATTTCTGTTGATAATCATTGTTGATAAAGTAGATAATACTTTATCTGAATGATGAACCCATTCTTTAATTGCCGATAGCACATCATAATCATCTAATTGAGAAAAGATTTTCAAGGTATTATCATCAAAATTATGCGAAGAAATTTCATGGTATAAAAAATATCTAAACGCAGTACTACACGGTAATTCTACCTGTTTTTTTGCCAATTCTTTCGCTCTTTGCAACACTTTTACCAACATATTTTCTGCTACCAAACTTGTTTTGTGCAAATACACTTGCCAATACATTAATCGTCTAGAAATTAAGAAATTTTCTACCGAATAAATTCCTTTTTGTTCAATAACTAATTCATCATCTTTTACATTCATCATTGCCAATAAACGCTCTGAACTAATATTCCCTTCTTTTACACCTGTATAAAAACTATCGCGTTGTAAGTAATCTAATCGATCAATATCTAATTGACTAGATATTAATTGATTCATAAACTTTCTAGGATATTTCCCTTCAAAAATTTGAATAGCCAAACTTAATTTACCGTTAAACTCATCATTTAGTTTTTGCATAAATTTTAAAGAAATTTCTTCGTGCGAAACTCCCTCTACAATACTATGCTCTAAGGCGTGCGAAAATGCTCCGTGACCAATATCCTGCAATAAAATAGCCATGTACAACGCGTTGGCTTCATCATCAGAAATAGTAATTCCTTTAAAACGTAAGATTCTTACCGCTTTTTGCATTAAATACATACAACCAATTGCATGATGAAAACGCGTGTGATTTGCTCCTGGATACACCAAATTAGAAAACCCCATTTGTGTAACTCTACGCAATCTTTGAAAAAACGGATGTTCTATAATATCAAAAATTAAACTATTGGGTATATTGATAAATCCGTAAATAGGATCGTTTAAAATTTTTAATTTATTGGTTTTTTTATTACTCAAAATATCTAAATATTATCTTAATTTACAAAGAAATTGTAATTTGTGTACAAAACCTATAAAAACATTATTTTATTAACGTATTTTTAAGGGTTCTAAAAACAATTTATCCAATTTTAGCCGTTTTAAAATAAACAATACTGAACAATTATGAGAAAAATAGATATTTTATGGATAGATGATGAAATTGATTTACTAACGCCTCATATCTTATTTTTAGAGAAAAAAAATTACCATGTTACTACTTGTACAAATGGTGCTGATGCGATTGATTTAGTGACAGAACAAAATTTTGACATTGTTTTTTTAGATGAAAACATGCCAGGTTTAACAGGTTTAGAAACTTTGGCAGAAATCAAACAAAAACAACAAAATTTACCCGTGGTAATGATTACCAAAAGCGAGGAAGAATATATTATGGAAGAGGCAATTGGCTCTAAAATTGCTGATTATTTGATAAAACCCGTAAATCCGATGCAAATTTTACTAAGTTTAAAGAAAAACTTAGACCACTCAAGATTAGTATCAGAAAAAACGACCTCTAATTACCAACAAGAATTCAGAAAAATTGCAATGGATTTAGCCATGGTAAATTCGTATGATGAATGGGTAGATTTGTATAAAAAACTTGTTCATTGGGAGTTAGAATTAGAAAATATAAACGATTCTGGGATGTTAGAAATTTTAGAATCTCAAAAACAAGAAGCCAATGCACAATTCTTTAAATTCATCAAAAAAAATTACGGAAATTGGCTAACGAGTAACGATAAACCTACATTTTCGCACACCCTTTTTAAAGATTATGTTGTTCCTAATTTAGACAAAAACCAAGGAACTTTGTTGGTGGTGATAGACAATTTACGTTACGATCAATACAGAGTTATAGAACCTTTAATCAATAATTTTTATAAAAAAGAAACCGAACACTCGTATTACAGTATTCTACCTACAGCAACTCAATACGCAAGAAATGCTATTTTTTCTGGATTGATGCCTTCTGAAATGGAAAAAAGACACCCAGATTTATGGAAAAATGATACCGATGAAGGTGGTATGAATCTCTATGAAAATGAGTTTTTAACCGCACAAATTAAGCGATTAGGTTTAGATATACAGCACGAATATTACAAAATCACCACTTTAAAAAAGGGTAAAGAACTAGCAGATAATTACAACGGAACAAAACAGAATGATTTAACGGTTGTAGTGTATAATTTTGTTGATATGCTATCGCACTCAAAAACAGAAATGGAAGTCATTAAAGAATTAGCGGGCGATGATAAAGCCTACCGTTCACTTACATTAAGTTGGTTTAAAAACTCTCCTTTGTTCGAAATCATACAAAAAGCACAACAATTAGGGCAAAAACTAATCATTACCACAGATCACGGAACTATAAATTGCAAACGCCCAACGAAAGTAATTGGAAATAAAAATATTAGTGCCAATTTGCGTTACAAAACTGGCAGAAGTCTAACTTTTGAAGAGAAAGATGTATTTGTAGCTCACAACCCAAAAGACCTATTTTTACCAACTATTGCAATGAATAGTTCGTTTATTTTTGCCAAAGAAGATTTGTTTTTTGCCTATCCTAATAATTACAATCACTTTGTAAAATACTATAAAAACACCTACCAACATGGAGGTATTTCTTTAGAAGAAGTTATTATACCATGTGTCGTTTATCATCCGAAGTAAAAAAATTTCACTAAAATAGACCTCACAGGTTTGCTAAACCTGTGAGGTCTTCTTACTTTAGCTTTTTATTTTTCTATGAACAAAAACTACTCTTTACATCAAATTTCATCCATCGCAAAAGAAATAATTGACACTGTAAACGATAAAATTTTACTTTTTTATGGCGAAATGGGCGTTGGTAAAACAACACTTATCAAAGAAATTTGCAAACAATTAGGGGTTACAGATGTTGTCCTATCCCCTACTTTTTCACTGGTAAATGAATATCAAACCGATAAAAACGAAATTATTTATCATTTTGATTTTTACAGAATTGAAGATGAAACAGAAGCATATGACATGGGAATTGAAGATTATTTTTACTCTAACAATTACTGTTTGATAGAATGGGCCGAAAATATCAAAAATTTACTACCTTTAGATGCTGTTGAAATTCATATCAGTGCCTTAGAAAATCAGCAACGAAATATTCAACTTAAAACCAAACTATGAGTCCATTCTCTCCCTTTAGTAAAGAAGAATTATTACCTCAAGCTGAAATGCTAGAGATAAAAAAACGAAAAGGAGAACTGTTTATTGGCTTGCCCAAAGAAATTTATTCTCAAGAAAAAAGAGTTTGTTTAACTCCAGATGCAGTTGCAGCACTAACTACTCACGGACATAGAATTGTGATAGAAACTGGCGCTGGAGAAGGCGCAAATTATACCGATAAAGAATATTCTGATGCGGGTGCAAAAATTTCATACGACGTAAAAGAAGCCTTCGGATGCAACATCGTTTTAAAAGTAGAACCCCCTACTTTAGATGAAATTGAAATGATACAACCACAAAGTGTCTTAATTTCTGCATTACAATTAAAAACACAGACCAAAAAGTACTTTGAAACCATGGCAAAAAAACGCATTACTGCTGTGGCTTTTGATTATATAAAAGACGAACATGGCGCTTTTCCTATCGTAAAATCTTTGAGTGAAATTGCAGGAACTGCTTCTATTATAATTGCTGCCGAATTGATGAGTAATGCTAATAACGGAAACGGGTTACTGCTAGGAAATATTGGTGGAGTTCCGCCAACCGATGTGGTTATTTTAGGCGCAGGAACTGTGGGCGAATTTGCAGCTCGTTCTGCCATTGGTTTAGGCGCAAGAGTAAAAGTTTTTGACAATTCTATCACCAAATTACGACGACTTCAACGCCATTTAGGTAGTATTTACACCTCAACCATTCAGCCCAAAACCTTAGCAAAAGCATTAATGCGTTGCGATGTTGTTGTAGGCGCAATTAGAGGAAAAAATAGATCGCCAGTCATTGTATCTGAATTAATGATTGAACAAATGAAAGGCGGTGCTGTAATTGTAGATGTTAGCATTGATCGTGGTGGATGTTTTGAAACCTCTAAAGTAACCTCGCACACCAAACCTACTTTTGAAAAACATGGAGTGATACATTACTGTGTACCAAATATTCCTTCTCGATATTCGCGTACTGCATCGGTGTCTATCAGTAATATTTTTACGCCTTATTTATTAGATATTGCAGAATCTGGCGGATTTGAACAAGCCGCACGTTTTGATAAAAGCCTTAGAAATGGCATGTATTTTTATCACGGGATTTTAACCAACAAAACTGTTGCCGATTGGTTCGGGTTACCATTTAGAGATATTAATTTATTGATTTTATAAGTATACAAAACCTATTTTTTCAATTATAAAAACTACTTTTGCATTACATTAAACTTTGTTATGCAATTATTAAAACGTATCGGATATTATTTAATAGGATTAAGTTTAGGCGCTATTGCCGTTTCTTTTTTTTGGAAACAAAAAGGAGCAGAATTTGACTATCTACCCAACGCACGCACACTAAAAAATATTAGAGTAAAACCTCGTTTGTTTTCTGATGAAGCTAAAAATGCAATGAAAACTTTGGCAATAGACTCAACCATGATTGCAACAATTTTAAAAACTGGCGAAGTCGATTTTAGTAAAAGCAAACCACGTAAAAAACCGTGTAGAGAATATTGGATTGATGCAGAAAACATGCAAAAAGAGTTTTCTGTCATTGTAAAAAATTGTGATTCTTTAGTAACTATCGAAAAAGTTTTTATTGAAAAGTAAGATTATTTACACTGTTTTTAACCTCAATAATTTCTGCCGCAATACTTACTGCAATTTCTTCGGTAGTTTCACTTTTTATAAACAAACCTATTGGAGCATATATACTATCTAAATGACCTTGTAAAACTCCTTCTTTTAAAAAGACTTCCCACATAGTTTTTAATTTATGCTTGCTTCCTAAAACACCTATATATTTGTGATTTTTTTCAAATAATTGACTCAACACCAACTTGTCATCGGTATATTTATTGGTCATAATGGCAATATAGGTATCTTTCCCTTCGGGAATGTAATTGCTTATTTCTTTATAATCAATCACCTTAGTTTTATGTGCAAATTGATTACTTTCTAAAGTATTTAAATTAGTTCTGTTGTCTAAAACTACCACATTAAAATTGAGTTTCGCCATCAATTCTGATAATGACAAACCTACATGACCGCCACCAACAATATAAAGCGTTTCTTTAAAACCAATTTGCTCTTTGTACTGCCAATTTTTTTCGGATGAAATAGTAACTTCAAATTTAACGTCTATCTTTTCATCTGTAAAAGCAACAGAAGTTGGTGTTAATTTTAAAGTTCCTTTATTACCAATTTTTAACTGATTAAGAATGTTTTTTATCAGAGAAATATTAGTTGTATCTAACGGATGAAACACTACTGTTTGCTCTCCAGAACAAACCATACCTGAACTATCTTTACTGTTTCCTTGGTGAATTTGTT
>CAMZMA010000211.1 GCA_947311815.1 uncultured Flavobacteriaceae bacterium | reverse complement strand
TACGGTAGCCATAAGTAATAAAAATAAAGGAATACCGATTTTAAAAAAATTTTTGTGTTTTGTTTTCATGATTTTTAAATTTTAAAGATTAATACTATTTTTGTGTTTAATTTTTTGGTAAATCAATACCGATATCAGCATTAAAATAATCCCGATAAATTGTGAGTGCGACAATACAGCATCAATAATAAAACCTCGTTTATCGCCTCTAAAAAGTTCTAAAATATTTCTTGCAACGGCATAAAAAATTATATATAGCAAGAAAATTTGTCCTTTGAATTGTTGTTTTTTCTTAATGTACAGCAAAATTCCCATAATGATAAGCAAAGTAGTAATTTCATATAATTGTGACGGATGTACTCTTACACCATTTGTTGTAGGAAAAATTATTCCAGTAAATACATCGGTAGGTTTACCATAGCAACAACCTCCAAAAAAACAGCCCAATCTACCAATACTATGAACAATTAATGTAGTAATTGCTAAAATATCTAACATGGGTAAAACAGGGATTTTATGTTTTTTTAAATACCATATTACTATAGGAAAAATGGTAATAAAAGAACCGTAAAACACAAATCCTCCCGAAAAATTATTCAACATTAATTTAGGATTTTCTAAAAAATAATGAGGTTTTTCTAGATAAAAAAACACTTTACCGCCTACAAAACCTCCAAGAAAAATGAGATAAAAAAAATGGTTAGACAATGCTATAACACCTAATTCTTTTTTAGCTCGCCATTTTGTGTATATAGACGCTACCAATGTACCCGTAGCAATTAAAAAAGCATACGTGTAAATGGTTATATTTCCAATATGGAAGATTTCTGGGTGCATTTATTTTTTTATCATTAACTGTTTTAATTCTATGATTATTCAATCATAATTTTCTGAGTTTGCAAATTGTTGTTTAATTTTAATTTTATGATATACAGGCCTTTTGCTAAAGAACCTACATTAATAAAATCTTGTCCTGATTGTAAAGTGCCTGTAAGTACTTTTTTCCTAAAACAGAAAATAATGTGTAATTTGATGATTGATTACTTTTAACAAAAAGGGTCTTTTTTACAGGGTTTGGAAAAACATTGAAATAAATTTTTACATTTTCTTCTGTACCTAAACTACTATTTATCTGCGTTGTAGCAGTATTAGTTATAATAGGTAAATTATAATCAAAATAAATATTAGCGAAACTTTCAACGATATCTCCTTCTGCAAAACTTGTAATTAATTTTGCTTTAAAAACTACAAAACCATGGCTGTTAGGTTCATCAGAAGTGCTATCTGCTAAATTAATGCTATTGAAATTAAAATTCACTTCACTTCCGTTTATACTTGTAGTAAATGTATGAGAACCATACAAAGGTGTAAAAGTTGTAATATCTATATCTGAATCTAATACCGTTTTTACATTAATATTTATAGCAGATGCTGTTCCTGTATTTTGAAATCTAATTCTAAAATAAACCTCTTCTAAAGCCTGTGCTGGGGTTATTTCTGCGCCTTGTAGTATAGCAATATCATTAGGATCATAAGAACCAATAGTTATTTGATTTAATACAAAAGAATTGTTTGTTGGAGTAATATCTCCTGTAAGAGGTGTTATAGAAGTTGAAAAATGTAAAACATCTCCATTATTTACTGTTGGTGGAGTATTAATTGTAAAATTGACATCTACGTATCTTGTTTCTAAAGGTGCTAAATTTGCATAATTCCAACTTAAAGAGTTACTTGTAGTAGTGTCAGGTACAGTAGATGCATTTGAAAAATTAATCAATGTACTGTCAAAATTTAAGGAAAAATCACCACTAATATCTGCAGTTCCTAAATTAGCATAATACAATCTGTATGAAGAGTTAAACCCTGGTCTTGCTTCTGATGTAGGAACAATAATAATGTTTACATCATTACCTGTATTATTGGCAACAATACAAAAATTTTGATTTGTTATATCATTCACTCCAGAAGCAATTGTGCTATTATAATTTGCAGGATAAGAAGTATATAAAGGTTGATTAATTTGTGTTACAAAACTTCCTGTAAGCGAATTCCCTATAGTAAAATCTCCATTTACATCTGTATTTGCATAAAAGAGGGTGTTACTAGTTGTTTCTGTTACTACAATCGGGAAATTTTGAACAGGTACTGAAGATGTTGCACAACCATCGTTATTAACATCTAAAGAAACTGCTCCTGAGAAGGTGTTTAATACCCCTCCTTCAAAACCAACATTATCTAATTCATAAGGAGCATCATTGCTATGTTGTCCTAAAAAATCTAAAGAAAATGTTCCGCTAGTTGACACTTCAAAATTAGCACTCCAACAGTTTTCATTATAACCACTACTTGCACTTCCGCCATTACAAGATGTTGTAGAAACGGTGGCAACCGAATTTCCTAAGTTATCTTTTAGTCTTATCTCATCAAAACCTCCTAACGGACTTTCCATACCTGTATTAGGGTCATATTGTACGTGTCGATAGCTGATATATAACTTATACGTTTTACCAGCATGTAAATAAAATTGAGGTGATGTTAGTACAAAATTTTCTGTATATCCTGAAGAAACTCCTGTTATTAATCTTCCATCAGTACCATTTGGATTTCCATACGAAATACTCGAATCTGTCCCTGTAATACTCCATCCTGAAATATCTGTATTAAATCCGCCATTTGGAATAAACACTACTTGTTGTGAAAACAACATACTTGTTGTAAGAATAAGTGCTAATAGTAATTTTTTCTTCATAATATTTTTTTTTAATTATTAAGAACAAAGAACCCCTCTTTTTTTCACAAACAAAACCTCCATTCGATAAACCTATCTATTTTTTACACAAACCTGCCTTTTTTTTCGAGGAACGTGTTTTTGGACATAAAAAAAACCACTGCAATTTGCAATGGTTTTAGGTTTTAATACGGTTTTTCTTTATGATAAATCCGAAATTATCGTATCAACTTTTTATATTTAATACGTTTTGGCATTAAATCGCCACCCAAACGTTTCTTTTTGTTTTCTTCGTAATCAGAAAAAGAACCTTCAAAGAAATAGACTTGGCTATCGCCTTCAAATGCTAAAATATGCGTACAAACTCGGTCTAAAAACCAACGATCATGACTAATTACCACCGCACAACCTGCAAAGTTTTCTAAACCTTCTTCGAGTGCACGTAAGGTATTTACATCTAAATCGTTCGTAGGTTCATCTAACAACAATACGTTTCCTTCTTCTTTTAAGGTCATTGCTAAATGCAAGCGGTTGCGCTCTCCACCAGATAAGGCAGATACTTTTTTGTTCTGTTCACTTCCTGCAAAATTAAATCGGCTTAAATACGCACGAGAGTTTACTTGCTTGCCACCCATCATAATGAGTTCTTGTCCGTCAGAAAAGTTTTCCCACAAAGATTTATCAGCATCAATATTAGCATGTGCTTGATCTACATAGGCTATTTTTGCAGTTTCGCCAACAATAAACTCACCTTTATCGGGTTTTTCTTCGCCCATTATCATCTTAAAAATGGTGGTTTTACCTGCTCCGTTAGGGCCAATAATTCCTACAATACCTGCTTGTGGCAAATTGAATTCTAAATTTTCGTACAGTAATTTATCATCAAAAGCTTTTGATACGCCTTTGGCTTCAATAACATTTGTACCCAAACGAGGTCCATTAGGAATGTAAATTTCTAATTTTTCTTCTATCTGTTTTTGATCTTGATTTAACAATCGATCATAGTTTTTTAAACGTGCTTTTTGTTTGGTTTGTCGCCCTTTTGCTCCTTGGCGCACCCATTCTAACTCACGTTCTAAGGTTTTTTGACGTTTAGAAGCTGTTTTACTTTCTTGTGCTAATCGTTTTGATTTTTGATCTAACCAAGAAGAGTAATTTCCTTTCCACGGAATGCCTTCTCCTCTATCGAGTTCTAAAATCCAACCCGCAACATTGTCTAGAAAATATCTATCGTGCGTTACGGCAATTACTGTTCCTTTGTATTGTGCTAAATGATGTTCTAACCAATGTACCGATTCTGCATCTAAGTGATTGGTAGGTTCATCTAACAATAAAATTTCGGGTTCTTGCAATAATAATCTACACAAAGCGACTCTTCTACGCTCACCACCAGACAATACCGAAATAGATTTGTCGGGTTCTGGTGTGCGTAATGCATCCATCGCAATTTCTAATTTGGTATCTAGTTCCCATGCATTAGAAGCATCAATTTTATCTTGTAATTCGGCTTGTTTATCCATTAACTTCTGCATTTTATCTGCATCAGAATAGACTTCTTCTAAACCAAACATATCGTTTATTTTATTGTATTCATCTAAAATAGCAACTGTTTCTGCTACGCCTTCTTTTACAATTTCGATAACGGTTTTTGTTTCGTCTAGTTTAGGTTCTTGTTCTAAATACCCTACTTTATATCCTGGAGAAAAAACCACATCGCCTTGATAATTTTTTTCTACCCCTGCAATTATTTTTAATAAGGTTGATTTACCTGATCCGTTTAAACCTAGAATTCCGATTTTAGCTCCGTAGAAAAAACTTAAGTAAATATCTTTTAAAACTTGTTTGTTACTTCCTTGATAGGTTTTAGAAACCTTATTCATAGAAAATATGACTTTTTTATCGTCTGACATCTTTATGTATATATTGTAATTATTATATGATTTTGAAGAATTACCAATCAAAAATTACCAACTCAAAACCAACAATCGATAACCAAAAACTGATAACCGACAACTGACAACTGACAACTGACAACTGATAACTGAATACTAATTTACACTCTCCCTTTTAAGGCATTAAATACCCAAGCAATAGCAAAAAAGCCTAAAGCAACAGCACCTAAGCCAAAACCAACTACTTGATCGTATCTAAAAATTGCCAAACCTGTAAGAAGGAATCCCATTAATATCATAATAAAAGTAGCCCAACCGAGTACGGTGTTTTTGTTCATTCCCATAATTTTGTTTGTTTAATTAGAAAAGCAAATATCGTTAAAAATAATTTAAAAAAGGTGTTTTATTCTCTTGCTAATTTACGCAATGCAACCCATTGTTTTAGCATTTCTCTAGAGTCTGTTGCTGGATATCCTAAAACTGTTTTACCTGCTGCTACATTTGCAATAACGCCAGAACCTGCGCCAATCATAGCACCAGCCCCAATAGTAACATGATCTTTTATAGATGCACTACCGCCAATAATTACGCCATCGCCTAAGGTTACAGAACCTGCCAATCCGCTAGCACCAGACATAATACAAAATTTACCTAACACGCAATTATGACCAATTTGCACTAGGTTATCAATCTTACATCCATCGCCTAAAATAGTGGCACTAAATTTTCCTTTATCAATACAGGTATTTGCGCCAATTTCTACATGATTTCCTAAAATAACGTTGCCAATATGTGGTACTTTAACCAAGCCTTTTCCTGGTACATTTGTGTAGCCAAAACCATCTGCACCAATACTTACATTGTTGTGTAAAATACAATCTGTACCAATTTCTGTACGTTCGCGTAAAACTGTACCAGACCAAATTACCGTGTTTTTACCGATTTTTGTATCGTCTAAAACCGTTACATTCGGATATAAAATAACGTTATCGCCCAAAACAACACTTTTACCAACATAGGTTCCTGCGCCAATTTTACAACCTTTGCCGATTGTTACAGAAGCATCAATATTTGCTGCTGGATGAATAGCTGATTCAAAATATGGCGGATTTGGTTCTAAGGCTTTCAATAAAATTGCCATCGCTAAATCTGGATTTTCTACTTTAATAAACCCACGATTATCTCCTGGTTCAATATTTATATTTTCATGAACAATTGCTGCACATGCTTTAGAAGTTGCCCAAAATTTTGCATATTTGTTGCTTCCAATAAACGTAATCTGATTTCCTGTAGCGTTGTTTATTTCTTCTGCTCCTTCAATTTTATGAGAACAATTTCCTATAATTTCTCCGTTTACAAGGGTGTTAATTTCTTGTAGCGTAAATAATTTCATCTAATTTTGTTTGGTTTTATAATTTTGCAGCCAACTTACAACCTTGACTGATGGCTCTTTTTGCATCTAATTCAGAAGCAAAATCAGCACCTCCAATAACATGCACTTTCAGTCCTTTTTCTTCTAAAGGCACTAATAAATCTTTTAAAGGAGTTTGACCCGCACAAATTACGATATTATCTACTTTTAACAATTTATTTTCTTCATTTTGTATATAATGCAACCCTTCATCATCAATTTTTGTGTACTGAACTCTGTTGATAAATTGTACCTCTTTCTTTTTTAAGGTAGAACGATGAATCCATCCTGTAGTTTTCCCTAATTTGCCTCCAAATTTTCCTTTACTACGTTTAAACATCGCTATTTTTCTAGGTGATGGATGCATTTCTGTTGCTATGTTTTCAATACCTGCTCTAGCATTTAGTGTTTTATCAATGCCCCATTCTTTGAGCCACATATCAATATTTTGTGATGATGATTCGCCTTCATGAGCCAAATATTCTGCCACATCAAAACCGATGCCTCCAGCCCCAATAATGGCAACACGTTTGCCTACTGGTTTTTTGTGCTTTAACACCTCTACATAACTGAGTACTTTTTTGTTTTCAATGCCTTTAATAGCAGGCATTCTTGGTACAATTCCTGTGGCTAAAACAACTTCATCAAAGTTGCCTTTTTCAATCACATCAGTAGTTACTACCGTGTTTAATTGAATTTTTACCTGATGAATTTTTAGCTGTTTTTTAAAATACCGAAGTGTTTCATAAAACTCTTCTTTACCCGGAATTTGTTTCGCAATATTAAACTGACCGCCAATTTCTGTATCTTTATCAAACAAGGTAACTTGATGACCTCTTTGAGCTAATATGGTTGATGCGGCTAATCCTGCAGGACCAGAACCAACAACAGCAATATTTTTTTTTGTTGTGGTTTTACGATAATTTAATTCCGTTTCATGGCACGCTCTCGGATTGACCAAACAACTTGCTACTTTTTGCTGAAAAACATGATCTAAACACGCTTGGTTACAACCAATGCACGTATTTATTTCATCTTCTTTTTCTTCAAAAGCCTTTTGCACCCAATTTGGATCTGCTAAAAAAGGTCTTGCCATCGAAATCATATCTGCATGACCTTCTGCCAATACTTTTTCTGCCGTTTCGGGCATATTTATTCTGTTGGTAGTAATTAACGGAATGGCAACTTCTTGCTTCATTTTTTGAGTCACCCACGTAAATGCAGCTCTAGGAACCGAAGTTGCAATGGTAGGAATACGAGATTCATGCCAACCTATACCTGTATTTATAATGGTAGCTCCTGCTTTTTCTATTGCTTTTGCCAATTGAACTATTTCTTCCCAAGAACTTCCGTTTTCTACCAAATCTAACATTGATAATCGGTAAATGATGATGAATTTTTCTCCTACAGCTTCACGTATTTTGGCAACCAATTCAACTGGCAAACGCATTCTGTTTTCATATTCTCCTCCCCATTCATCAGTACGTTTATTGGTTCTTTTTGCTATAAACTGATTGATTAAATAGCCTTCAGATCCCATAATTTCTACACCATCATAACCTGCTTCTTGTGCTAATTTTGCCGTATTTATAAAATCTTTGATGGTTCTTTTAATTCCAGATTTTTTTAATTCGAAAGGTTTAAATGGTGTAATCGGCGATTTTACTGCGGATGGCGCTACACTAAACGGATGATATCCGTAACGACCCGAATGCAGTATTTGCATACAAATTTTACCACCTTCTTTATGTACAGCTTCGGTAATTACTTTGTGTTTTTGTGCGTGTTTTTTGGTGCTCATTCTTGCTGCCATAGGAACTGTCCAACCTTGAATATTTGGCGAAACTCCTCCTGTAACAATTAATCCTACACCTCCCTTTGCACGTTCGGCATAATACCTAGCCATTTTATGAAATCCGTCTTTCTCTTCTTCTAAACCTGTGTGCATTGACCCCATTAAAATTCGGTTTTTTAAGGTAGTAAAACCTAAATTTAATGGGGTAAAAATATGTTTGTATTTCATTTTTTTAAATATAAGTATTTATTATGCATGCATAACACATTGCAAGATACAATTAATTGTCTATATCATAATAATTCAGACATCGTATTTATTCCAAGTTTTTTATAGAATCTATTTCCTTTTGAAGTTTGTTAATACGGTTGATATTTTCTTGCTTTTTAGATAACAATTTAATAGAATCTAAAATTTGTTGATTTCTATCTACCTGTATTTTATAGTTTTTCTTAAAAAAATCGTTGGATGTTTCGCTAGATTTCCACGCTTCATTTAGTTGTTCATACACTAATTTATCCCAATCACTTGGGTGTTTTGCATCAATCCAAACTACATCTCTGTACTCACTATCAATCAAGGCTAAATCTGGTGTTGCCGCTCCATCAAACTTATCAGAACCCTCTTTAATAGCAGAAATGGTACTTAAAAAAAACATTCTTTTTCTACCTGCAATATATTTAATATAAGGTCTAAATTCTACAGGTTTATTTACCGACCAATCGAATTCTTTTTTAGATTCTATCACTTTTAAAGGCATTGCCGAAACTCCTGCATATCCTTCTTTTTTTGAAGCATGATCATAGTAAAAAAGTTTGTTTGTTCCATCTGCAGGAATAAAAACACTAAATGTTAAACTGGTTCTTTCATCGCCCACAGGTTCTAAGCCAAACCAGTGGTATAAACCGCTGTATGCACCAAAAGAAGTATCATCAAAATTAAAATCGGTTACAAATGGTTGTTGATTTTGATCATCGGCTAAATTAGGAATTTTAACGGCTGTTTTCATATTCCAAGGCAATGGATCACTAAATCCGCCAATAAATTTTAAAGATTCGGCTTGCAATCTGCTTACTTTTTCTGATAAAATATTTTGCTTGGTTAAATACGGGTATTTTTTCATTTCTGATGGAGAAATATACGTGCCTTTTCCTATAGAAATTCGTTCTAAATAATCTTTAAAATTATGCTCGCCATTTTCTACCACCATTACACCACCAAAGGTTGGATACGGAAATAAAAAACCTTTCCATTTAATTAAACTGACTACTTCTACCCATTTACCTTCATCGTTTTTCATGTAAAAAGTGTCGCTCGGTTCTGTAGTAAATAATTGAAAAATATTGAATCGTTGTACCACTGCATTGTAGGTATTTCGACTAAATCGTAAAGATTCTCCGATAGAAAATGTAACTGGAATTCTGTTTTCGCTAGAAAATCTTGGAAATGGCGTAGTGCTTGATACTGCAAAAACTTCTTCGATATTGTCTTTCATACCTTGCCACATATATTTTTCTGTGGGTTGTATTGCCATCGTCCATTTATTAACGCTATCTACTCTTACCAAATGTGGTAATGAAACGTCTTTGGTTTCGCCAACCGATTCATTTGCCATAGAAAAAATGTTTCTAAGTGGTTGTATTCGTTCGTTTTGTGTAAGTGGAAGTTCATTAATTTCTACCCTGTTTAAATTATTGTAAACATTGTAAGTTTTCATATAATCGTACATTTTGTATTGCCAACCTACCATATAAAATAGTCCGAAAATGACGATTAATAGTAATAAAATTCCGATTCTTACTCCTGTATTTGGTGTTTTTCTGAATTTTCTTAATCCGAAGAAAGTAATGATACCGATTACTAAAATAACGAATATATATTTTCGTAAAAACAACAATGCTGGTTGATAATCGTCTCTTAAAAAGAACAATGCGATGAGTAAAATCAATACTCCAAAAACAACTTTTACTTTTTGTTTGCTTCCTTTTTTCCAATAATTTTTAATCATTTTTTTAGATTTTTATGAATTGTTCTCGACCTGTTCAGAGAAATATTGATAAACTTGTTCTCGATACATTCCGAGAAAATTCGTAACACTCAAACTGATATTTTATATTCTAATAATACTCTCTCTTTAAACTGACTGTCTGTTCGAGTGAATTTTACGATTGCAATGAGTAAAATTAGTATCGAGAACTATTATGAATTTAGCTGATTTAAAAACATTCCTATAAACTATTAATACATTTGTTCTCGATACATTCTGATAAAAATCAGAATACTCGAACTGACAACTTTACAACAAGCCTTTATCTTTTAAGCGTTCTCTTGCACTTTTTTCTTGTTTTTTTGGTACTTCACTTTTTTCTTCAATTTTTATTTTATCGATTTCTTTAGATTCTTTACTCTTTAAATCATCCATAAAATCTTTTCCTTTTTCTATGGAATTATGCAACAAATCTTCAATAGAATCTGATTGTTCATCAATAACTTTGGTAGATTTAAAAATAAAATTTGCAACATAAGTACCGATTAATGTTCCAACAATCATCGAAGAAAATATAGAAATAGTTGCCACATCAATAGGAATTATAAAACGAGCAACCATAATTGCTACAAGAAATAATGCGGTGATAAAAATGAGTCGCAATAAAAATGATTGTTGATATACAAATCCTTTTTTATTTGTCGATTTCATTTGCAACTCTTTAGAATTCATGAGCTTATTAAAAAATCTGTACAATGTATTTCCGTTGGATTCTCTCCAATAAATAGTTGCTCCGAATAATATTGAGGCGATAAAAATGATGAGTTCTAGTGTCATGTTTTATATATTAATTTAACATTTGTAGTTGAAAGTAAGAAGTTTGTTTCATTTCTTTATTAAACTTCGAGATTACACCCTTTTGCTTTTTGTATTATTTTTAAATGCGATGGTTCAATTTATTAAATTATTTTACTGTAAAATATTTCTAATTCTTTACCAACTCGTTTTTAATTGTGCTAATTACCCAATCTTTCATGGTTTCTTGCCAGTTTTTATATTGCTTATAAAACTCTTCTTTATCATACCAATATAAAAAAAGAATGTCTTTCGGAGCAATATTTACCAATAATTTCCAAATTAAATCTTGGTGATTTGCTCTTAATGATGAATGCGGTTTGTGTAATGAAAAATAAAAATCATCAGCAACAATATCTTTAATTTTTGTAAGCGGATTTATCGTTCGTTTTTCGATATAACGTTCTACACACATCACTTTTTTACGTGCTTGAATATCAATTTTATTCAAATAACTCTTAAACAGCATTTTATCATCTAAAATAGCATTTATAGGATGATTTGCAGTTGACAAATACTCAGAAAATATGTATTTTTTTATTCTTTCGTAGCGTTTTTCAGTAACTTCTTCTACTAGATTACACTCAATTATTAAATGATCTCGTAACTTTTCTATCAATTGAGGTTGAGAAATATGATACATTAACACGTCATAAAAGGTATCTTTTATCGCTTCTTTATACGTTTTTAAATCTTCGAAAATTAAAATTGGTGCAATAAAATTACGCAAAACATATACACCGCCAAAAGCACGAGTATAAAAGGAATCTGTAGTAAATGTTATAGGTTCTAAATGTACTTTTCTGTTCCGTAAATCGCCATATTTTTTTGCTGATGCAATAAGTTGTTGATGTATCTTTTCATCAATAAAATTAGTGTCTTTATAAAAAAGTTCTATCAGCTTTAATTGTTCTTTTTTTGCTTGTTCTAAATTATTGATGATGCGAAACTTAATGGTAACATCTTTGTATTTTAACACATCTAAAGGTTCATAAAAAACATCAATATGTTGATCAAAATCTACACAAATTGCGGCATCGGTAGTAATATCGGTAATGATTTCTTTGTGTGTTTTAAACACCAATTTCATCAAATCTTTGTCATACGAATGAAACGGATTGTACACTGGCAACTTGTCTTGTAATGGCGTAATTATAATACAATGTGAGTTTGCTTCTCCGTTATTTAGGTAAAAAATTGTTTCTTTTTCCGCAGCTATTTCTGGACTCCAACCAATGCCATCAATAGAAAACGAAGTTAGTTTTGTAGGTGTAAAACCCAACGTAACCAAACAGGTATTGTAACGCTCTACCAATTTCCCTCTGATAGGAATTAACTCGCTTCTATATAAATTTGCTTCTTTTAATTTTTGCATTTAATTGAAAAGTTCTAAAATTAACAAGTTTTAAAATTATAATTATTCATAATTTTAAACTATTTATTAAATTGCGTTCTTGCTTCTAAATCGATATTTAATTGACTTACTCTTGCGGCTACTTTTCGTTTAAAATCGGTATCTGCAATGGTGGCAACATTGTCTAAATAGCGCACCACTTCTTGTCTTCGTATTTCAGAAAAATTTAACCCTTTCATATTTTGTTTCATCAATTCTTGTAGCATATTAAATTTGGTTTGATACGGTTGTTTAAAATAAATTTCTGGATTATCAAACCAATGTTGCTCTAAATCGAAATCGGTTAAACGCAATGAAATTGCCGATTGAATATTACGGACATCTCTTGATGAGAAAAATGGAAATATTTTTTGAATTTCTTTGTATAAAGTCGCAAAAAACTGATGACTATTGGTTTTGTGTAATTTTTCTGCTTTGTCATAGGCTTCTAAAACACGTTCTTCGCTCGGTTTTTCTACGCTATTTAAAATATCTCCCATATTTTTTGCCAACCCTTGATCTTTTAAATATTGGTAATTGTCTGGATTTTTCATATTCACAAAATCGGGCATTGTTTTGTCTAATTTTCGCCACCATAAATGATCTTGATCTAAAAAATCATGTTCGGTTCTTGCTCCATCAATTTTAAAACGTCCTTGTACACGAGAAATCACCGCTTTGTCTAACATTTCGGGCAAATTGGTAAACAATCCGATGGCACTATTTCCGTAATTTACCGCATAAGCTCCTTCTGTATAACGCAAGAAAACACCGATTACTTCTTTTACACCTGCCGATACTCCTTGTGCTGTACGTTCTTGTAAATTATTTTCTGCATCGTCAATATGTGCAAAAATTAATTTGGTTGGATCTTGCATTGGCTTCATCCACGCTACCATTTTTTCGGCAGAACCCCCTTGAAAAGTACTAATTAACGTATCTGGCATTGGATGAAATAAAAACGGAATTTCTAAATGATCGCAGTGTTCTTTTAAACGAGTAGCGATGGCAGCAATTAACATGCTTTTTCCTGTTCCTGGAATTCCGTATCCCATAAAAACTGGCATAAATCCGCCTAATTCTTGAAACGGATTTTTCTTCGCCTCAAAATCATAGCTCAACATACGTTCGGTTAATCGGCGTGCAAAATGTTTTGCATCTCGGTTTCCTACAATTTGCTCGAACTGAATTTTATTAAACTCGATACTTTTTGCACTATCAGAAAATGTATTGTTCCAACCAGAAATTGCAAATTCAGATTTTTCTAATTTATAGGTTCTGTCTTCTATGGTTTCGGTATATTCTAAAGTACTTCTACGCAACGAAATTTCATCTAACAAAGCTTCAAAATAAACCACTGTAAAATCGACCACATCTTGGTCTGATTGTATCATTTCTGGATGTCCTAAATACTTATCGTAATAAAAAAGCATACAAGCAATTCCTTTTAAAGGCGATAAAATAGAAACCTCTGGTATGCCTGCAAACTTCTGTTTCATTACACTTAAATCATCGGAAACCGTGTCTTTTAAATCAAATAAAATTTTATACGCAGTTGCAAATACTTGAAATGCCGTAGCCGTTTGCATTTTGCTTTCAAACTCTCGTTTACCGTTGTTATCTAATGCCGATTTACGCTCGTGCAAATTAGACAACCCAGAAGCATCGTAATAATTATCTTTAATCCAAATACCTAATGTTAATCCTTCTTGAACGGCATATAACGTTTCATTTAACAACACAGGTATTGCAATAGAATCTGGCAACAACCTCTTTTTTAAGGCTAAAATTGTTTTAGATACTGATGTGATGGCTACACTACTCCCGTTATTTGCTCTTGATAAATACAGTAAAATAGATTCGTCTTTGGCATTTTTATCTTTGTTTTTTGCTCGCTGTCCTTGAGTCCATTGTACACTTTTTAAGTATCCGCTGGCTTCATCTCTGAGCATATCAAGCTCGTTTTGTTTTATGGGAAAAGTTGAATTGTGTTCCATGTGCTGTTATCGGTTTTCGGTTGTCTGTTTTCGGTTGTTGGTTGTTGGTTGTTAGTTGTTGGTTTAACTCATTATTAAAAGGATGAGTTTTCAATCATTTATTCTCTACTAATTTCTAAATCGGCAATTTGTATGGGTGGTTTCGCTAATTTATTTAAAGCATCAACTTCTTTATTGTACAAAAGCTGAATAACTCTATGTGGCGCAAATAGATAATTTTGTTTGATAATATCACTCCATTTTTGCATGGTTTGTTTGCTAAAAAAACTACCTTCGGTAAAAGTGTCTCCAGAAAAAACCTCATCTATTTTTAATGAAATGGCATACGATTCTAACGGAATTTCTTTTTTTGCAATTCCGCCTAAAATAGCGTGTGTTATTTCGTTTTCGTCTTTTGCAAATACATTATGAAATGGTCCTAAATCGATTCTTTTGATATGCTTCGGATGAATTTTTGGTAGTTTTCTATCAATATTATATGCCATAGTATCTAAAGACATTTCTCTATCGGCACTTTCTTTTAACACATCGTATAAGGCTTGTTTTTCATCCATAATTCGTTTGCCATCGTAATTAAAATAGATAAAACAAATATATGGTCTGTTGGTACTTACATCGTAAAAACTCCAACTTGTCATTAAATTTGCATGAGAGTTTTTGGGTGCCGAAATAATTTTTCCTTGTACAAATTTATTGAAAATATATTGTTGATTTACCGATGAATAATACACAATTGACGCTGCTTGAAACAACCTACTTTTTTTAATCGGTTCTTTTTTACGTAATAAGGTGTCTAAAAATTCTTCTTTGAGTACTTCTTTTTTGGTAAGTTTACTGATGTATTCTTTTCTAAGTTGTAAATCGTTATACAAAAACCTGAATTCTAAATAATTAGGAAAACCCGAATCGGTTAAATCTATTTTCATGTTTTCGTCGTCATTGTACATGTACTTGAGTCTCATTGCTTCGATTGAGTACAGTAACAAATCGGAATATTGTTTAAAAAAGATGATTTCTTGTTGATTGCACAGGTTTTGTCTTTGTACTCTTACAATGAGTTCTTTGAGGGCAAAATCTACCATTTTATGATAAAAAACATATTGTTTTTTAGAGTCTAAAACAGCTGAATCTAAAGGTGTTGTAATTATTATTGACAAACTTTTACTTTGTTAGTTATTACTTTTGTTGGTATATTTACTTGCTTTTGGCAGGTACACTTGCGTTAAGGATTGAAGCGGTATCCTTTTTTCTTTTTCGAAAAAAGATGTAGCGTAAAGCCTGCCCCCGATTTTTTCTCGGGGGAACGCCCAAAATCTTTTTTTAACTCAACATATCATCATCATTTGATGTTGGTGCAGGATTGTTAGTTGGTGTTTCGTCTTCTTTTTTAGGAGCGGTTTTATCTGCTTTGTAAAAATCTTCGAAAATTTCTTTCATGTCAATTCCGTATCGGTCGGCAAAGTTTTTTTGAATGTCGAGATCTTTTTCTCTAATTTCTTGCAATGCCTCTGCATACGTGCTATACACACCTTTCATCACTTTTTCATGTACAGGAATATTGTCCATCATTTCTTGACGTGCTTTGGCACTTGCCGTGTGCATTGAAGCTAAGGTTGCACCAATATGTTCATCGGTTTTTACGCCTAAATGTTCTAAAATTGCAGCAAATTCTTGGTCGGTTCTTGCTTTTAACGCCACTACATAACCGTCATAATACTTTAATCGCTCTTCGGTATCTGATTTTAATTTGGCTCTGTGTGTTTGTAAATTACTGCGTAAAGAGGTTAGTACTTTTATGGTTAAATTGTGTTTGTGTACAAAACTGTCTTTACTCGCTGCCAAGGTGGTATAAGCATTTTTTAGACCTTCTAACTCTTCTACTTTTTGCTCTATTGTGGTTACTTTACCAATAGCTTCGGCATAAGCGGCGGTTTGTTTATCGGCAATTTCTTCTAATTCTTGACGTGCTTGTTTTAACAAAGCGTATTGCTCTTCTAACTTGTCTTCTACCTCTTTCTTTTTTTCTAAAGCTTTGGTATGGTTTTTAGTAGCCTCAACAATAGCTACTTGTAATTTTTCTTCTACTTCTTTAATTTCTACTTCGCGGTTTTTTAAACGAGTTACTGCTGCTTGAGATTTGTAAGATAATTCACTTAATAAGGTTTGTACATCGGCACTTTCTATACGTTCTTGAAACATTGCTTTTGCTTTGTTATCTGCGCCGTCTCTTACTTTTTGAGATTCTTTTAGCTCAGTTTCAGCTTTTTTAATTTTGCTTTTTCTTCCCCAAAGATTGTTCCACCAAGTGTCTGGTTTGTTTTGGGCATCTTCTAGCTTAATTTTTGCTCTTTCTAATGCTTTTTGAGCATCGTCTATTACTTTTTGTTCGTCTGGATTTAAGGAAGAAAATTTTTCAAAAATAATACCAACTTCGTCTTGATAATCGGTTAAGTCTTTAATAGCATCTAACAAAGATTTCCTATCTTTTTCTGCCATATCTACCACATTATCTAAAGTGGCATTTAATATTTTTTGGCGTGTTTGCGGATCTTCTTCTTGTGCTAATTTAGATTTCATAGTGTCAATGGCTTTTCCCCAATTAACATCTACTTTTTCGGTTTTTTCGTTTGAATTAGTTTCTAATAAATCAAAATCATCAGACATATTGTTTTTGTTTTTAAAGTTGAACAATTTTTAGAACAAGCAATTTCGTTATTTTTTTTTAATTATAAAACTTATTTGCTTACTTATATGTAGAAAAAAAGATGATTTTGTTACAGGATGTAAAAAAACAGTAAAATTCTTACTCATTTATATGACCTAGTAAAGATTTATCAATCAAAAAATAAATATCCCTCTTGATTTATTTTTTCTCTTCGGATTTTCTTACTTTAGCACTTCAAATTAGACAACCTACATGGATATCAACTTCAATAAAAACGAAGACCACAACAAACTTTTAGTTTCCGATTTACGCAAACGTTTTGCCCAAGTAAAGTTGGGTGGCGGACAAAAACGTATTGACAAACATCATGCAAAAGGAAAACTAACAGCTCGTGAACGTATTGATTATCTGCTAGATAACAACTCAAAAAATATTGAAATTGGTGCTTTTGTAGGCGATAAAATGTATGCCGAACATGGCGGTTGTCCGTCTGGTGGCGTGGTGATAAAAATTGGATATGTCAGTGGTAAACAATGTATTGTTGTTGCTAATGATGCCACGGTAAAAGCAGGTGCTTGGTTTCCTATTACAGGAAAAAAGAACTTACGTGCGCAAGAAATTGCCATAGAAAACCGATTACCTATCATTTATTTGGTGGATTCTGCTGGCGTGTATTTGCCTTTACAGGATGATATTTTTCCTGACAAAGAACATTTTGGTCGTATTTTTAGAAACAATGCTATTATAAGCAGTATGGGCATTACACAAATTGCTGCTGTTATGGGAAGTTGTGTTGCTGGTGGTGCGTATTTACCTATTATGAGCGACGAAGCGTTGATTGTTGATAAAACAGGCAGTATTTTCTTGGCAGGAAGCTATTTAGTAAAAGCTGCAATTGGAGAAACTATTGATAACGAGACTTTAGGCGGAGCAACTACACATACCGAAATCTCTGGCGTAATCGATTACAAAGCAAAAGATGATAAAGATGCCTTAAACACTATTAAAGGTATTATTGATAAAATTGGCGATTATGACAAAACTGGTTTTAATAGAAAAGAAGCACATACACCCAAAAAAGACGAAAACGAACTTTTTGGCATTTTACCAAAAGAGCGAAATGCTCAATATGATATGCTAGAAATTATCGACAGATTGGTAGATAATTCTGAGTTTACACAATACAAAGAAGATTACGGAAAAACCATTTTAACAGGCTATGCTAGAATTGATGGTTGGGCAGTTGGTATTGTTGCTAATCAACGGAAATTAGTGAAAAACGCCAAAGGAGAAATGCAATTTGGCGGTGTTATTTATAATGATAGCGCCGATAAAGCTACTCGATTTATTGCAAACTGTAATCAGAAAAAAATTCCGTTGGTTTTTTTACAAGATGTTACAGGTTTTATGGTTGGCAGTAAATCTGAACACGGTGGTATTATAAAAGATGGTGCTAAAATGGTAAATGCTGTAAGTAATTCGGTAGTGCCAAAATTTACCATTATCATTGGCAATTCTTACGGTGCTGGTAATTATGCTATGTGCGGAAAAGCCTACGATCCAAGACTTATTGTTTCGTGGCCAAGTGCCGAATTAGCAGTGATGAGCGGTAATTCGGCCGCAAAAGTATTGTTACAAATAGAAAAAGCATCTTTATTAAAAAAGGGAGAAACCATAACACCCGAAAAAGAATCTGAAATGTTTAAGAAAATAAAATCGAGATATGATGAGCAAGTATCCCCTTATTATGCCGCTGCAAGGTTATGGACTGATGGAGTTATCAATCCGTTAGATACTAGAACGTGGATTTCTATGGGGATTGAAGCCGCAAATCACGCTCCGATTGAAAAACAATTTAATATGGGAGTTTTGCAAGTGTAGTGATTAGTTGTTAGTTGTTAGTTGTTAGTGATTAGTAGTTAGTAAATAGTAAATAGTTGTTAGTGAATAGTAATGTCTTCGACTTCGCTCAGACACCAAACTTCGCTCAGACACCAAATTTAGATTAGACGCAAAAAACTCAGATACAAACAAAATAATACAAATAATAAAATAGAAACAAATAGAAATGGGAAGAGCATTTGAATTTAGGAAAGCAAGAAAAATGAAACGTTGGTCTGCTATGGCAAAAACCTTTACGCGTATTGGTAAAGATATTGTAATGGCAGTAAAAGAAGGTGGTCCAAACCCTGAAACCAATTCAAGATTAAGAGCTGTAATGCAAAATGCAAAGGCAGCAAATATGCCCAAAGACAATGTAGAGCGCGCTATAAAAAAAGCATCAGACAAAGATACCGCAGATTATAAAGAAGTGTTATTTGAAGGATATGCACCTCACGGAATTGCAGTGGTTATAGAAACCGCAACTGACAATAATAACCGAACCGTTGCCAACGTAAGAGCTGTTTTTAATAAGTGTAATGGTAATTTCGGAACCTCAGGTTCTGTAATTTTCATGTTTGATCATACCTGTAACTTTACCGTAAAAAAAGAAGACATTTCTATTGATATGGAAGAGTTAGAATTAGAACTCATCGATTTTGATGTAGAAGAAGTTTTTGTAGATGATGAAGGTGTAATTGTGTATGCGCCTTTTGAGCAATTTGGAGCTTTACAAACCTTTTTTGAAGATAATAAAGTAGAAATTTTATCATCTGGATTTGAAAGAATCCCAACAACTACAACCAAATTAAATGAAGAACAACAAGCCGATGTTGAGAAACTTTTAGAACGTTTAGAAGAAGATGATGACGTACAACATGTGTATCATAGTATGGAGATGTAAAAAAAATTCTTTTCACAAACCCAGTAAATCCAATGTTTTTATACGTTGGATTTTTTTTGTTTCCGTTTCTACAAATGTATTTACAAAATAAATATCTTTAGGAATTTCAAATTTTGAAATCAATGTAAGGCTTGAAATTTTAGCTTTAAGATTAGGAAGTTTATCAGATTCTACCAATAAAATTAGTTTTTCACCTAAAGTTTCATCAAAAACTCCTGCAACAAAAAATCGTTGTTTTATTATTTTAGATAACTTTTTCTCTATTTGCTCTGGATGCAATTTTACCCCACCAGAATTAATCACATTGTCAAAACGCCCCAACCATTCGAATTTTTTTTCAGAAATTATTTTTACAACATCATTGGTAACAATTACTTTTGATGCTACTTTAGGCGCATCAATCACTAAACATTTTCTATCATCTTGAGATATTTTAATATCAGGAAGAAGCTGATAATAGGACTGCTCCATTCGATGTAACAACACATGATTCAATTTTTTAACGGCAATATGCGTTACCGTTTCAGTCATTCCGTAAGTGGCAAAAATTTGTGTAGAAACAGCTTGTATTTTCTTTTGCAATTGATTAGAAACCACGCCTCCACCAACAATAAGTTTTTTAACACACTCTAAATTATCCAAAGAATTATACAATTGCAAGGGGACCATCGCAGTAAAATCATACACTTTTTTTATTCCACGTAATGGTTGCGAATTAGGAGAAACAATATCTAATTCCCACCCTAAAACTAAAGCACGAACCAACATCATTTTACCAGCAATATAATGAGTTGACAAACACAATAAAGCTGATGTTTTTTCAGGTAAACTAAAGAATGTTCCTGTAGCTAAAGCACTATTTATCATACACTCTTTGTTTATTCTGATGGATTTTGGCTTTCCTGTAGAACCCGATGTTTGTACAATAAGAAAATCATCATCAGAAAACCAATTGTGTAAAAATTGTTGTGTAGAATCCGATAGATTTTTAGAAAAAAACAACAGTTCTTCTACCGAAGAAAATAATTTTCCATTAAGCTGAAAATCTTTATGAAAATTTTTATTCTTCATCAAAAAAATGGGCTAACTTTTTTGGGAACAACGTGATAAAATGTGCAAAAAATAATTGTTTTGCTAATAATCGTTTATAAATATTACTTCCTCTAACATCGCTAATTGGTGTAATTTCTGATTGTAATACTGCTTCGGCTTCTTTTACAGTTGCTGTATTGAGTACTTTTCCTACTAAAAATTGATTGGTTTTTTCTAAATATTTCGGAATTGCTGCAACGCCTCCTAAAGAAAAATGAGCGTCAATAATCTGTCCGTTTTGTACTGTAATTCTACCTGCTGTGTTTACACTGGCAATGTCTAAATGGGTTCGTTTGCTTACTTTTTCGAAATTAAAAAACTCGTTTTCTTTTAATTTAGAGAACGAAATCCTTTTAATAAGTTCGCCCTTTTGCAAATCGTACTGTTTGTAATTTTGATGAAATTTTTGAAACGGAATTTGTCTTGTTTTTCCGCTTTCATCTTGAATGGTCAGCACCGAGTTTAACGCTAAAAAGAAAATAGACATATCACCAATTGGTGAAGCGTTTACAAAGTTTCCTCCTAAAGTTCCCATATTTCTGATTTGCTCAGAAGAAATCAACTTTAAAAAAGCAGGTAGTTTAGAAAATTGCTTTCGCAACTTTTTGTTTGCTAATAATTCGGTAACGGTGGTATTTGCTCCGATAGTACAAATATCATCCGAAAAAGAAATCCCTTTCAAGGTTTTATCATCCGAAATTAAGTGTACTTTTTCTTCGGATAGTTTGTCTGCGTAACGTACATATAAATCGGTTCCATTGGCTACGGTTGTTTTGTTCAGAGGCTTCTCGACTGCGCTCGAAGTGACATACATTATGCCTTTTAATTTTAAGGGAATTGTTTTAAAATAATCAGGTATAAATCCTTCTTTAATTAACCATCCTATTTGATGATTCGCATCCTTTTCTTCTAATTTTTTTTCAATTTCAAAACCTGATTTTTCTATCGATTTATAACCTGTACATCGGCAAATATTACCGCTCATCGCATCATTACATGTATTAAGAATTTTATCATTAGAGAGAGCAAAACCTGTCATAGAAACCACAAACCCTGGAGTACAAAATCCGCATTGAGTTGCAAAATTATCTGCCATAGATTGTTGCACAACAGTGAGTTCTTTGGGCAAATTAATTCCTTCTACGGTAACAATGTGCTTACCATTTGCATTTCCTAAAGGCGAAATACACGAAGTAATAGATTGGTAAATAACATTATCATTAATAAGTTCTCCTACCAACACGGTACACGCACCACAATCGCCTTCTCTACAGCCAATTTTAGTCCCTTTTAGTTGTTGGTGTTCTCTAATAAAATCGAGTAAAGTTACTCCTGAATTTACTTTGGTTTTTATTGTTTGATTGTTGAGTATAAATTGTATCATAAGCAGAGAGCAATGTACAAAAATATATAGTATTTCATTTAAAATCCATTAAAAAAAACCTCTTTGAAAAACAAAGAGGTTTAAATAAATAATGTAATTACCTTACTATTTTATCAACTCATAGCTACGTTTTATAAAGTTTGTTAACTCTTCTCCGTGCAATAAGTTTTGAGATAATTTTGCCAAATCGAATGCTTGTTTTATCAAACGTTTTTGTTTTTTCTCTGTTTTGGTATTTAAAATTTCTGAGACCAATTCGTGATTTGTATTCACCACCAAATTGTACATTTCTGGTAAATTCCCCATTCCCATCATTCCGCCACCGCCAGAAGCACTCATTTCTTTCATTCTACGCATAAATTCTGGTATGGTAATCATAAATGGCGATGACGAAGAGTCCATTGCCTCTAATTGAACAGTGTAGGTTTCTTTTGGTACAGCTTCTTCAATAATTGGTTTTAGTTTCTCTTTTTCATCATCAGATAATTTAGAAATTACGGTATCGTCTTTTTTGATTAAATTATCGATATGATCTGCATCTACACGTGTAAACTTCACCTTATCATTAGACATTTCTAATTTTTGCATCAAGTGCGAAATTATTGGTGAATCTAACAAAATCACTTCATATCCTTTAGCTTTTGCATCTTGAATATAACTGTGTTGTGCATCTTTATTTGCAGCGTACAATACAATGTGATTTCCGTCTTTATCGGTTTGTGCTTCTTTGGTTTTTTCTAGCAATTCATCTAAAGTAAAGAAGGAACCGTCAACCGTAGGGTATAATGCAAACTTTTTCGCTTTGTCAAAGAATTTATCTTCTGATAACATTCCGTACTCGATAATTACCTTGATATCGTTCCATTTTTTTTCAAAATCTTCACGATTGTTTTTAAACAACGATGTTAATTTATCGGCTACTTTTTTGGTGATGTATCCAGAAATCTTTTTAACCGCACCGTCTGCTTGTAAATAAGAACGAGAAACGTTTAACGGAATGTCTGGAGAATCTATCACTCCTTTTAGCATTTGTAAAAAATCGGGTACAATACCTTCTACATTATCGGTTACAAACACCTGATTTTGATACAATTGAATCTTATCCTTTTGAATATCCATATTGGGTGTTAACTTCGGGAAATACAAAATTCCTGTTAAGTTAAACGGATAATCGACATTTAAATGGATATGAAATAACGATTCTTCAAACTGCGTTGGATACAATTCTTGGTAGAATTTTTTGTAATCTTCGTCCTCTAAATCCGCTGGTTTTTTAGTCCACGCAGGATTTGGATTGTTGATGATATTATCAACCGTAATTTGCTTGTGAGGTTCGGTAGTTTCTTTACCGTCTTTATCTTTTGTTGTTTTTGGCGTAAAATTCGGATCGTTTATTTCTTTTGTTCCAAACTTAATAGGCACTTGATTAAAACGATTGTATTTGGTTAACAATCCTCTAATTTTACCTTCTTCTAAAAACTCGGTAGAATCATCAGCAATGTGCAAAATAATTTCTGTACCTCGGTCTTTTTTGTCATGTGCTACCAACGTATATTCTGGCGATCCATCACAAGTCCAATGTGCAGCGGGTTCATCTTTGTATGATTTTGTGATGATTTCTACTTTGTCTGCCACCATAAAAGCGGAGTAAAAACCTAATCCGAAGTGACCGATTACACCTGTGTCATTTTTGTCATCTTTGTATTTTTCTAAAAACTCTTCGGCACCAGAAAAAGCAATTTGATTGATGTATTTTTCTACTTCTTCGGCAGTCATTCCCATTCCTTGATCAGAAATAGTTAATGTTTTGTTGTCTTTATCAATCTTCACTTCAATTTTAGCATCGCCTAAATCGGATTTAACTTCTCCAATAGAAATTAAGTGTTTTAGTTTTGTAGTTGCATCTGTTCCGTTAGAAATTAACTCACGTAAAAATATTTCGTGATCAGAATACAAGAATTTTTTAATCAGCGGAAAAATATTTTCTACCGATACATTAATATTTCCTTTACTCATAATATATATTGTTTTAGTTTTTTATGATTTCTGATTATTAGATAGTCAAAAAAAATACCAAATAATTATTTATGACAAGATGACAGAACATTATTTTTAAAAAAAATATTTACTCTTCATTTTTGTGAGAATCCTTTAAAATTAGTAAGTTTGGTATTCATAAATTTGCAAACAACTTAAAATTAGAACTATAAAATTATGTATAATTCAAAAATAACAGGTTTAGGCTACTATGTTCCTGAAAGCGTGGTGACTAATAATGATTTATCTCAAATAATGGATACAAATGATGCTTGGATTCAGGAAAGAACAGGTATTAAAGAACGTAGATGGATACAAAAAGGATCTGAAGACACTTCTGCTGTTATGGGCGCAAAAGCTGCAAGAATTGCCATAAAACGTGCTGGTTTAACCAAAGATGATATCGATTTTATAGTATTTGCAACACTAAGTCCAGATTATTTTTTTCCTGGTTGTGGTGTTCAAATTCAAGATATGTTAGAAATGCCAACTATTGGCGCTATTGATATTAGAAATCAATGTTCTGGCTTTATTTATGCTATTTCTACCGCAGATCAATTTATAAAAACAGGAATGTACAAAAACGTATTGGTTATTGGTGCCGAATTTCATTCAAACGCATTAGACAAAACGACTCGAGGACGCGGAGTTTCTGTGATTTTTGGTGATGGAGCTGGTGCTTGTGTACTAACAAGAACCGAAGACAATAACAAAGGAATTTTATCATCACACTTACATAGCGAAGGAAAATATGCTGAAAAATTAGTTGTAAAATCTCCAAATATTAGAAATTGGGTACCCGAAATTATAGCATCAAATGGAGAAGATACATCTTATTTTCCGTACATGGATGGAACTTTTGTCTTTAAAAATGCCGTAGTTCGGTTTAGTGAAGTGATTAAAGAAGGATTAGCAAAAAACAATTTAGAAGCTACCGATATAGATATGTTAATTCCGCATCAGGCTAATTTACGTATCTCTCAGTTTGTGCAAAAACGTTTTGGTTTAAATGATGACCAAGTATTTAATAACATTCAAAAATTTGGAAACACCACAGCAGCATCTATCATTATTGCATTGACAGATGCTTGGGAACAAGATAAAATTAAAGAAAATGACCTCGTAGTATTAGCTGCTTTTGGTAGTGGTTTTACTTGGGGAAGTGTAATTATTAGATGGTAAAAAAGAGGTAAAGTTTTTTTTGGTTAACCCAATTTTTGGTACGATTTTTTTACAAAAAAACCTTTCAAACTGACATAATATCAAAACTAAAAAAACCTCGTAATTGCGAGGTTTTTTTTATAATT
>CAMZMA010000210.1 GCA_947311815.1 uncultured Flavobacteriaceae bacterium | reverse complement strand
ATGGAAGAACAAGAAATAAAGCTCAGATATGATTTGTATTATATTAAAGAAAGAAATGCTTTTTTAGATTTTAAAATCTTAATACAAACGATTACTACTGTGTTATTTTTTAAAGGTCAATAAGTTTTTTGATAAGAAATAATACCGAATTATCAATAAAATTAAAATAGGTATTATTGATATGGGTAAAAGTTGAATTTTAAAAATCCAAACTACAGGAATTAGTGCCAACATAATCATCAACAAAAATAAATAGTTTTGAATCCATTTTTGTTGTTCTTTTTTTAATAGAAAAAAAGCAATGAAGAGGTTAGGAGCAAATGCCCATAAAAAATTAAAGTTGTTGGGTGTTGTAGAATGATTGGTAAAAAACCATAAAAAGACAACTAAAATACCAATTAAACCTGTAAAAACAAATAAGAATAGGTCTAACCATTTTGTTCTACGGTTTCTTTTTACATCTCTATATGTAATAAATAAACCTATAATTGCTAAAATTGAAAAAACTAACATCGGATTTAAAGCTACTATCGTTTGCTTTTTCTCTTTAAAATCTAGTAAAAATGTTTCTTTTTTTACCAATTTTTCTGGTTGATTGTCTTTAAAAATAGTAGCATTCTCAAATGCTTTAATAATATAATCAGGCAAATAAGTAACGCCAATTGCATCTGCTTTGGCATCTAATTTACTTCCTAACGCTATATTTATGCCTAAACTACCCCAAGTGTTTTGTGGGAGTTCTCGATTCATCAATTCTCTATAAGAAAGCGTTTCGGTTAAATGTTTGCTATCAAAAGTTACTTTTTTACCTAAAACAGCTTTGGTAACACTTACCATTCTTGTGGCACAATTATCAAAATAAGGATCATAATAATAGCTAGCATTTTTTGGTGAAGCATTGTTTTCTAAATAACTAAAAAATCGTTGTTTTTGCTCTAAAGTTAGATTTAAAATTTGCTCTTTTACCCATCTTTTATCTTTTGCGTAACTTCTTAAAAAATGATGAAAAGGGTAACGTCCTAACTTGTATAATAATTTTCCTTTTACAAAATTTCCGTAAAAATTTGGTGCATTCCAATCAAACATACCGTAATTGTAAATCAAATCTAAATTTAAAACAGGATCTTTAATTCTGATGGCGCTATGACCAAAAGCTTCGTATAACTCTTCTCCAGGACCACAAGTAATTATGCTTATTTCTGAATACACAGAAAATCCTAAAGATTGAGAAAAACTGGTGTGCAAACCAAAAAAAATGAGGAATAAGAAAAGGTATTTTTTTATCATATTATTTAGTGTCTAAAAAAACTATAATCTACTTTTATCGAAAAAATATTAGAATACAATACATTTCCGATACTGCCAATATTGGTAAGTGCATAATCAATTTGAATGCCGTTGTAGGTAAAACCAACACCAAAATTGGGTTGAACAGCTAATGATTTAGTGCCGTCAAACTCAGTTGTGTTTTGAAAATTACCAATTCCTGCTCTGAGATACACTAAATTATCATAGCCCAATTGAAATCCGAATGCAGGATCAATACTGATGTTTTTTGATGAAAAGATATCATTTGTTTGTCCGAAACGCATATTTAAATCGACTTCTGTTAGTAATTTAAAATCACGCCCAAAATACCACGTTCTAGCCAAACCTAACTGCATTTTTGGCTTGGTAATTTCGGTAGTTTGTGGTAATTCTTGATTTTGACCAGGAATAGCATTTTTAATTTTATCAAAAGCAGCAGTATCAATACTCCATGTATTAAACGTAGTGGTAATATCTCTTATCATCAAGCCTAAATACCAATTATTTCGTTCAAATTGTATGCCTGCATCAAATCCAAATCCCCATGAAGAAGCAAAATCGCCAATAATTCGTCTAATTATTTTGGCATTTATACCAAAATTGATGTTTTTATTGATAATTTTTCGAGCAAAAGCAATATTAAACGCATAATCTGCCGCCGAAAATAAGCTGATTTGATTAAAATCTATATTTCCTTGACTATCGATAAGTTCAGTAGTATTTAAAATATCATCGACACCAAACCTAATTAACGAAATGGCTACAGCACTTTTTGTGTCAATAGGCATTGCAAAAGAGGCAAAATTATAATTGGCAATTCCTGCAAAATAGGAGGCGTGCATTAAAGAGCCTTGGTAGTCTTTAACCGATGTTAAACCTGCTGGATTCCAGTAAATTGAGCTCACATCATTACTAGTAGCAACAACAGATTTACTCATTCCTAAAGCGGCTGCATCTACACCAATATTTAAAAATTCATTCGAATAATTTCTGAATGATTGCGCAACTATTCCTTCTAAAGATAGAGCGAAAAGTATGAATATAAAAAGTGTCTTTTTTTTGTTCAAAATAGATGTTAAAAGCGTTACAAATATCTTAATTCCTATTAAAATAACCTCTCTTTTAAAAAGATATTGTTTCATTAAATCTTAATACGGATGTTTTCTTTTATAAAACGGATTATTCTCTCTTCTAACCAATTGCTTTCTTTTTGTATAAAGGAGGAAACAAAACCAACATGACCACCGTATTTGGTGATTTCTAAATGAAAATAATCAGAATTTTTTGCTTCTTCAATAGGGTAACATTCATCACCTAAAAAAGGGTCATCTTTAGCATTTATAAGTAATGTAGGTTTCTTTATTTTAGATAAATAGGGTTTAGAGCTTGCTTTTGCCCAATAATCTTTGGCATTTTTAAACCCGAAAATAGGAGCGGTATAAAGTTCGTCAAAGTCTTTAAAACTTTTGGCTTTAAATAGTTTTTCTTTATCAATATTAAATTCAGGAAATTTTAATGCTTTTTCAAGTACTTTGATTCGCAATGTTTTTAAAAACTCATTAATATAAACTCTGTTTTTTAAAAATTCTAATTCTCTACTAGACGATGCTAAATCGACAGGAACAGAAACCGTTATTCCGCCTTTTATTTTTTCTGATAATTTTGTTGCGTATTCACCCAAATATTTGAGGGTTAAATTTCCACCTAAACTATATCCGATAATTAGAATATTTTCATAATCGTAATTATCTAACAAATAATTAATTATAAACGAAACATCTTCAGTTTTTCCGCTGTGATATGTGGTTAAAAGCAAATTGTCTTCGCCACTACAACCACGTAAATTAAAGGAAACTGTATCAATTTTTTGTTTATTTAATGCTTTTGATGCTGCTAAAATATATTTTGATTCTGAGCTTCCTTCTAAACCATGAATTAATAAAGCTACGGTTTTAGAATCGACTGTAGAAAAATCTAAATCTATAAAATCAGCATCCCACGTTGTAATTCTTTTTCTTGTATATTGTTGCTGTTCTTTGGTAAATAAAGCTCTATAAATGGTGTTAAAATGCCCGTTTTTAAAAGCGAGTGAGGGCGAAAAATCAGTTTCTAAAAGTGGCATTTGTATAATTTACAGTTATTTAGTTGGCAAATATCATAAAAAATGAACAATAAACGATTGTCAAAAAATGATTTCTTATTTTCGTAGTATATTTTTAACTGATGAACATAAAAAAACACATCCCTAATTTACTTACTTTAGGAAATTTATTTTGCGGAACCGTTGCTGCTATTTTTGCTGTAAAAAACCAATTAGAAATGGCAGCATTGTTTGTTGTTATCGGCATTTTATTCGATTTTCTTGATGGATTTGCAGCTCGTTTACTCAATGTTTCAGGCGAATTAGGGAAACAGCTAGATTCTTTAGCAGATATGGTTACAAGCGGAGTTGTGCCAGGAATTATAATGTATCAATTGTTCATTACTTCTCAAAAAATGAGTGCAGTTGGTTCTTTTGATACTTCTGATGTAAATTTAGAATCTTATTTGCCGTACTTTGGCTTAATTCTTACGTTGGCTGCTTGTTATAGATTAGCAAATTTTAATATTGATACCAGACAATCAGACTCTTTTATTGGTGTTCCAACACCTGCAATGACCTTGTTTGTCATTTCTTTACCGTTAATTGTTTTGCATTCTGAACATCAATTTTTTATTAATTTGATGCAAAATAATTTCTTTTTAATAGGAGTTACTGTGTTACTTAGTTACTTAATGAATGCAGAAATTTCATTATTTGCCTTAAAATTTAAAACATTTGGGCTAAAAGAAAACGGATTGAAATACTTGTTTTTATTAGTATCTATATTGTTAATGGCAACATTACAGTTTATTGCAATTCCGCTTATTATTATCTTATATGTGTTGGTTTCTTTGGTGAGTAATAGGATGAAGTAAAAAGTTTTTTTAAAAAAATTATTGATTTTTGAGTTGTTTTAATAATGTTTTAGGATTCATTCGATTATTAAAAAATATAATCAAGTAAATTTTATTTTCAACGCTATTTTCTTTATAAAAAAGCGTTACATTTTTATGGATTACTCCTTTTTTAATCTTTAGTTTTTTATAGATAAAAGGGTGTGAAACTTGTT
>CAMZMA010000209.1 GCA_947311815.1 uncultured Flavobacteriaceae bacterium | reverse complement strand
ATTGAGATAAACAGAAATCTAATGGTTGATTGTAAGCCATTGAGACAAACAGAAATCTAATGGTTGATTGTAGACCATTGAGATAAACAGAAATCTAATGGTTGATTATAGACCATTGCGTTCAGTGAAGCCAACAGGCTTTTCATCCAAAAGTAATAATCAGTAATGTACTCGCGTGCTTTCATAGCACATAAACCATTTGGTTTGTGTTGTTCAAACACGTATGCATTACTCAATTTAAACTTCTTATCACTCACCTAACAAATCAAATCTGGAGATAAAAAATGAACAATTTGAACAATACGTTAATCATAGCACCAAACATTGAAGTACCCATCACGTTTCAAGACATAAAAATTGAATTAATTATAGGCTGGAAACCTCCCGAAACAATAAAAGAAGAAAGCATCTTAGTTTATCCAATACCAATTTTGGTTGACTATAATGGTAGATTTGAACTTATTCAGCCGCAGTCAACTTGGGCAACTGACATTGCAAATAAAAGCTTTAACAAAATAAAAGCTTTAGTAATTGAAGGGGAGGGAAACAGCAAGGCAATTAATTTGCTAAAAAATATCCATACGAACCGCCCGCATTTCCACCGTAAAGAAATTAAGGATCAGTTAATTAACAATAAAACATTAAAAATACACATAGAAGAAGCATACGATATAAGTAACCCTGTGTCTCACCTGAACAAGCTGTTGGGTTGTAATCTTTATTGCTCGCGTCGAATAAACAGATTTATTGCCAATAAAAAAGTCAGCCTCTGCCAGAAAAATGTATCCACCTCAATAAACGATACCAAGATGATGGACAATGAAGATCAGTCTATACCCAAAGAAGAAGTATCCGCCTTACCTAACGATGATAAGGTAATTAATATTGTGGAACTATCAATACCCAAGGAAGAAACATCCACCTCACCTACCGATGTAAAAATGGTAGATACTATACACCAACCTACCCATGAGGAAAATCTCGCCACACCCAGTTCTGAAAAAATAACAATCAAAGATTGGAATAAATTTGCAGGGAGAACCAAAGGCGTATGGCAATTCCAAACGATTGTTCAGAAAGCAGGGCTTGATAACGCTAAGGTATTAGATCTTATCAATGAAAGACTGAGCCAACATGAAGGAAACATGGTAAGAGTATGGGAACTAATATACCAAAAATTAGGTAAAAAATCATGAATGAGCACAAACATCCATTTGACGTTATTTATGAAGCCCAAAACTTCCTCTGTTCAGCAGCTAGCGACTCAGGCAGCCAGGCTGAACTTCTGAATATTTATCAGCCGCCAGCCACACAAAAACATTTAGCTAAAATGAAAGAGTTAGAGAGATTAGAGTTCTTCGATATTCCAGCTAGTTCCGCAAACAAAAAACAAAATACAAGGATTAAACTTGCAACCGATTATCCCGTATTTTATGCAATCATGAAATTAAATGAGCAGTGTTGGTCAAACGATACAATAAAGCAGCGTGTAATTGAAGTTTTCAAGGAAACTTTTAAACTTAATTCAAGGCAAGAAGATGATATTGACCCTTCTATATATTACGCAGATGCATACTCAACTCGAGATATTCTATTACAAATAGAACAAGATAATTTTCTAAGTTTAGCATCACTATCCAGCCCTTCGCTTTTTCGTATCTCCCTTATCGAATATTATCAAACAGAATTATTCAAACTATATGATCAAGGTACCCCCTACAAACGAAAATTGGTCAAGTTTGTTGAATTAATATCGGGGGAGCGTGAGGCTGGAGTTCGGAAAAACAAGCCGTTTGAAAAACAAGTCTCTAAGCCTGAGGTTCTTATAGTTCCTTCAGATGTTAATTCTGAAGATGGTACAGATATTCAAGTTTCTTACCCTCAACCCGAATCAAGCCAACAAAAAACTCTCTGCCGTGCAGCTCCAAAAGGTGGATCAAAATTAACCACATATGATGATAGGCTAGCAATGCGAGGAAGGCTAAACCAACAGGCCTCCAGAAATATTATCAGCGTGATGGACATGAACCGCTTAACCATACATACCATTACAGACTACCTAAAGTCCCTGCGGTCAAAACATAAAACTGAATATATATATAACCTGATACTCTTCTGCACTGGTCTAAACCCAGAGCGACTCAAGAACTTGAAAGTTGAGAGCGGACGACAATTAAAATCCATTTTTGGATGTCACTTTAATAAGAAAAGTGAAACACTACGTTACAATATCCTCCACCATCCAAAGTCCAAAGCAGTGGTTGAATTAACGCTAACCAAAATGATGTCTCAGGCTCTAGCTCACAACAAGCTTCCTTTTGAAAACAGCTTAGATAAAAGCAAAAAACTAGCAAAACAGTTTCACTTGCACCATCCTGGTCAGTCTCCCACTCCAAATCGAATCAGTGCATCATCTGCTTTACACTTTTCGAAAGAAATATTTAATGAAATGGAAGTGATCTATTTATCAGGAGATATTCCTGCAAACTTCCGTGCTCAAGCACACTATTACCCTGTGGACTCAGTAACCATAAATGAAAAGTACCAACTATGCTTGCAACGCTCTGCCAGAAATTTTGGTTTTGCTACCAGCAAAGCATCTACAGTAACTTCAGAACCAAAAGCAACAAATAACATTGGTTCAAATTATGCGCTATCCTTAAAGCACCTTAAAGCAACCCTCAATGAAATTTATTCAACAGCACAGCTCATGAATCAAGATTTCCAATATACCCATGGAATAACCAGGGTTGAACACATTATTAATTTTATAAACTTACAGCAGGCACAGCTGTTTATTATAGAGCAACTATCCTTTTGTGCTCGGCGTTTTGGCTCTAAAACGACGTATGCAAACAGTACAGCATTTAGCAAAGCATGGGGCTCCGAGAAGGCTAGCCCTATTTTTGCCATTGAGCGAAAATACATTCCAACCATAGATTTATTTAATTTGCAGCTAATTGCATGTCACAAAGCCATTGTTTACCTTAGTAAACTAGCATCTTCATACCGAATCACTAGCCACATCAAATTCGATATACAAGCAAACCCTTTACCTATCCAATTGTCTTGTGACAGAATCAAAACAACACGGTTAAACAGCAAAAAGTTTTATGATTTACTAAACGACTATAAATTCACCAAATTTTCTGACGGCATCCCTGAAAGAGTAAACCCTTTCAAGCATACCATTGCGGCAGCCCTAATCGGTAAAGTTCCACAAGTCCTGCTCGATGAACTCATGAACCATGACCGTGATGGATTAGATTTTAGTGCGCCATGCTCAACTGGATCAGCTCTTAGTTTAGAATTATTAACCACTGAAATTAATACACTATTTTCAAAGTTAGATATCAAAATTATTGAGTTCACAGGAGAAAGTCATGATTGATGTCGATAAAATCATACAAGATTCGCCAAGGTTTTGGGGATACCAACGCAAAAGTATTTTGCAAGCCACTGCAGACTTTATTAAACCAAAAGGTAAGATAACTGATGTTGAATTAGAATATATCATCAAACACCAACTAAAACGCAACCGTAATCATCGGCAGGTATTAAAACAAGTCGCGCTTGTGTTAACTAAACTCAAAGATGAATATGGTATTGATACAGTAATCCCACCTGTACCCATTACTGTGCCCCGACCTTCCATACTGCCGACAACAGCTAATGAATTTGCTTGGCTTGATGGTAGCCAATCATTAGAAGATACATTTTGGAACTTATGGTCCATAGAACAATTTGAACAAAAAAATTCACCTATGTTTGCGTTTGGATTTTGCTTAGCATCATATATAGGGCTTCAGTCAACACTGATTTCAAATATTCTTAGCCAACTCAAGTGGAGCGATGTACTCGAAGGAGGAGAGAGCATCAAATCCAAAGTGCATCCGCAAGATCGGGATGTTCGCTATTGTAGGATCCATTTACCAACACCAGTGTCTCTCATTCTTAAAAGCATTTTGCATCATCAAGGTGCAAGCAGTCCCAATGACCATGTTTTTTTCAGTGAGTCAGAACCCAAGTTCAAAAAACGAAAGCAGCGTATTCAAAAGGTTCTAGCTTCACATTATGCTTTGCTGTTAGATGTTCACAGCAAACAGACTGGCTGCAACCTACCCTGCCCACCTTCATGGAAAACATTTTCGAGAACTGCTTATATGAAAATCTTTAGTCAAGGCGTTGAGCCTTTTATCATTAATGCTCTACATAGTTACCCGTTACCTGTTAGTCACCCAATCGAAGCAAGCCTAAACTTATATGGCAAACCCCTTTCGCATCACCTGTCAATTTCACAAACTACACTTCCTCAAAACAATACCCCCGAACCAAAAATAAAGCTAAAAAGTGAGCCTTTTACAGCTAATATTGAAGAGAATCCCATTAAAGATGACTGGTGCGGCGCAAGCAAGACTGTTTTGAGACAACTCGTGTGTCGGCTAAAGAAAATCACTACAAAAAAGGTTCAAACTGATATTCAGGTTTCAACCGCAAACGATGAAATTATTGTAGCTATTGAACAAGCTTTAAAAATTGACCCGACCCAAACAAGTGCTCTTTACTTAGCTTTGAAGTGGGTTCAATATTATATCCAAACGAATAGGTCTGTCAGCCCTCAAACAATCGACGAATACTTTAGCCGAGTATTTTATAATGGACTACTCACCTTTCCTGACAGTTATGATATAACAGACTGGGAAGCTGATGACCATGAGCAAGCTTTTGAAAAAGTAATTTCTAGAACCAAACTAGGGTCTACGAGAAGGAAAAACATTATATCTACATATAAGAAATTTTATCAATTTGCCCAAGCCAATGGGTATGTAGACCAAGTAAACCTTCAATTTGCTTCAGGTGACTGGGTAGGTAGTTCGACCCGTTTTGAACTGATTGGTTTATATCAATTTGAGTCATTTATCTCACAACTAGGTCAATATAAAAGCCGAGAGGCTAAAACGATAGCTGCATTGGCAATCCTTGCATTTTATAGCGGGCTACGTGCTTCAGAGGCTTCAAAATTAACGCTGAGTAACGTGTTAATACAAAACGATGAAATTTATATTGAAATTCTCAGGGGCAAGTCACCAGCCGCACGCAGGCGCATTCCCTTCCACCTTCTAGCACCCAGTTCTGCATGTAATATAATAAAAACGTGTTACCAAACACGATTAGAAGAATTCAAAGAGAAAGATTCATCATCCCGAAATATTATTCTAAAAAATATACCCTTGTTTGGCCCGCATAAAACACGCTCACTATATAATGGCCGCTCCGTTATCAACGAAACCATTAAACTGATGAAACAGTTCATGGGGGCAAAATTTGTTTATCATTCTTTACGTCACTCATTCGCTTCTTGGCTTTTGCTTCGCTGGTATGCCAACCGTTACTCTGACTTTGCTGCTGACCTAACTGAAGGGCACCATCCTTTGTTCCAAGGTGAGTGCCAAAACCGTTTACGCCAGCTATTTACAACAAATGAAAATCACATTCCCACGCACAATGCATCTGATTTAATCATATTCTCAAAACTCATTGGGCATACAGGTCAGGAAGTCATGTTTTCAACGTACATTCACTCTTACAGTGCTATTCATAAACATGCTATGAAGCGAGTTTCTGATATTCAAGGACAACGTTTATTAAATGGAAAGTGTATTACTGCTATTATCCCTAAGATGAAATCACCAACATCTAAAGCAAAGCTAAAAAACAAGTCAATCAATACAATAGCAGACTACACGTGACCTAGTCTACAATCTCAAACAACTCTTCTATTCGACAGTCAAGATGCTTACATATTTTTTCAAGAGCATCCAAGTCTATGCGTTTGGCTGTGTCATTATATAAAAGGTTAATGGTATTTCTATGCAGACCTGTTTCTCTTGAGAGTTCAGCAATCTTGATTCGCTTTTCTCCCATAATTCTGGATAAATTGCACTTAATCATCAATGCCCCCCATAGTAGTCCACTATTCCAAAAACAAACTATCCACCACTTTTAACCTTCAAACAACACTTTATTCATCCTAAGTGAAGTTTTTTCATTGACAGTTCATTTTAGGTGCATATAGTTCACTCTAAGTGAAGTTAATTCGTGCAAGAGGAGACTTATGAAAATAAAAAATTATCCAAAAGTAACCATATGTTACCCACCACACAACAATCAGGAGCAAAAAAATGAATAAAAGCGAAGAAAGGTATTACAAAAATATTGCGCAATACATCATATTAAGCTTAAACATTCCAAACAACCAGAGCTTAGTAATGGCTTTTGGTACTGGCACTGAGCAAACAAATATAGAAGCAATCACAACTTGGATTCAAAGCTTAAATATTAATATTGATCTATACAGTAAAGACCAAATTTTAGACAAACTAAAAATTGCAGCAAAAGAGCATATAGAGAATACAATGGATTATTGTTAGACCATGAGCAGGCAACGAAATATCAGTGTTGAAATCATTACTCCTTTAGTAATCAACTCCAATGTATATCAACTTATCACAGAGGATTATATCACATGGCAAAACGAGCAGTCATTTACCTTAGATCAAGTAAAGACAAACATGACGTAAGTGTTGAGTCACAACGCAGAGAATTAACAAAGCATATTGCAAATGCAGGGCATGTTCTGATTGATGAATTTGTTGATAAGGTAGAATCGGCAAAAACAGCTAATAGGCCTGCGTTCCAAGATATGATGTCAGAAGTGAAATCAAAGACATGTAGATTTTCGATTATTTATTGTTTTGATACAAGCAGATTCTCAAGGCGTATGTATGATGCCCAGCTATACAAACATTTACTAAAGAAAAATGATATTGACCTGCTATTTCTAAAGCTTCCTAAAGGTGACCCATTAATGGATTCAGTTCTTGAGTCTTTGATGGAAATATTCGATGAATTTCACTCTCAAAAGTCTAAAATGGATGGTCTGAGAGGTATGCGCGAAAATGTACTAAAAGGGTGGCGAGCTGGCGGCAGCGCCCCTATTGGTTACCGTTTAGAGAAAACGATTGTGGGCACGAGGGATGGAGAACCAATCACAAAAAGCAACTTGGTTCCAGACCCTAAAAAATTCGATGTTATGAAAAAATATTTCCAAGGTCGTGTTGCTGGTATCTCTAGAGCGTATCTCGTTAGTAAACTAAACCTAAAAATTCCTAAAACTTCGCTTATCTATATAGAAGAAGGCGCTTTAACCTATGCAGGTCATACGGTCTGGAATAGACACAACGAAATAATTGATGGTTCATACAAAGGTGGGAAACGTTACAGAGAGAGGAGTGAATGGGTTATCCAACGCAACACTCATGAAGCCATGATTACTGAAGAAGAAGCCGAACAAATACTAAAAGACAGGGAAGTTGCACGCGCATCGAGAAAACGAAGAAGAGTAAGCGTATATTTACTGGCTGGTATCTTTAGATGTGGCTGTGGTGCAAACATGTCAGGTGACTCTGGTTATTACCGTTGCCAGAAACGCTGCGGAAACAAAGGCATAAAAAAAGAAACGATAGAAACTGCTATTATCAACACATTATTTGAAGAACTAATAACTAAAGATGCCATTCTGAAAATATTGGCTATGGTTAAAAAACACACTACCAAGAAAACTGATGAAACAAGCAAATATATTAGCTTAAGCAAAGAAGTAAAAAGTATTGAAAAACAAATACAAGATATTATAGCCCTACTTCAGAAGGTGAAACACCAACGACCACTATTAACCAAACTTGATGAACTTGAGGAAGAACGAGTTGAGCTTGAACAGCTAATGAACCAAGAGGAAGGTAAAAGTCCAAACGTTGTGCCAATGATTTCAAGGAGTGGTGTGATTAAATTTTTAAATGATTACAAAAAATCATTTCAATCAGGAAATAATGAAAATAAAAAGGCGTTATTACAATCAACAATCAAAAGTGTGGAGCTCAGTGGAGACAGGGTAAAAATAAACCCCAGCTATGTTTCCATAACTGGGGTTAACTGGCATCCCCAACCGGATTCGAACCGGTGTTGCCGCCGTGAAAGGGCGGTGTCCTAGGCCGACTAGACGATGGGGACATAGTCGTTTCAGACGCGGCGAACTTTATCGCCAAGGCTTACGCTGTCAACAAGCAATCTT
>CAMZMA010000208.1 GCA_947311815.1 uncultured Flavobacteriaceae bacterium | reverse complement strand
TATTTATGGACTGCTACAATCATCCAGTATTAAAATAAATAATAATCCAGTTTTAAAATTTAAAGAACAAAAAACGCAAAAAATTAATTTTTTGCGTTTTTTTGTTCTTTAAATTTTAAAACTGGATTATTATTTATTTTAATACTGGATGATTGTAGCAGTCCATAAATATAGTATTTTTGTTGAACTAAAGACTGTAAAATGATAAAACAAGTACTAAAACCATCAGAATACAACAATTATTTCGCAAGATATATTGATAAAATTGCTGATGAAACCGAATTATTTACGGGATTAGAAAACGATAAAAAAATGGTGATAGATTTCTTTTCATCCATCCCAGAAGAAAAATTAACATATCGATATCAGCCTCAAAAATGGAACAGTAAAGAGTTACTACAGCACATTATAGATACCGAACGTATTTTTATGTATCGTTTGTTAAGAATCGCTAGAAAAGACACGACTGCTTTAGCTGGTTTTGATCAAGATATTTACATAAAACCATCCGAAGCAAGTGCTAAATCAATAGAAGAATTACTGCATGAATTTACCATAACTCGTCAATATTCTATCAATTTAATCAGTAGTATTTCTGATGAAAACTTAAAAAATGTTGGTACAGCAAGTAATTCATCCATTTCTGCAAGAGCTTGCGCATTTATTTTATTAGGGCACAGTATATGGCATATCGAAATTATAAAAGAACGTTATTTATGAAAACCTATCCAAAATCAAACGTAAACCGAATAAAAAGAGGGCAAAATAGAGCTACGTACGATGTGGCTAAAATCAATAAAATTATTGATGCAGGTTTTATTGGTTACGTAAGTTATGTTTATCAAAATAAAGCCATTACACTACCGATGGCATATGGCAGAAAAGAAAACAAGATATATTTACACAGTTCTCAAGGCAATAGAATGCTAAATATGCTACTCGAAGCAGGAGAAATGAGTATGACCATTATGCATTTAGATGCCTTAATTTTGGCACGTTCTGGCTTGCATCATTCGGTAAATTATCGTTCTGCAACTTTATTTGGTAGCGTAAAAAAAATTGAAAATCAACAAGAAAAAGAAGCGGCGTTATTTTGTTTTATGGAACATATGATGAAAGGCAGATGGGACGCAATTAGATCTATGCATAAAGACGAAATTGATAGAACTTTGGTGGTCGATTTACCATAGAAACCGCCTCAGCAAAAATTAGAGATGTTGGTGTACAAGACGAAGTAGAAGATTATAATTTACCCGTTTGGGCAGGTGTAATTCCTTTAAAACAAGTAGCCTCTTTTCCTGTTTCTGATGAAAAACTTCCTGAAAACATTCAAATTCCGCAACATATTTTAGACTATTACGAAGCGAATAAATAATTGTATTTTAGCTGTTCAATCTTAAAGAAGAACAGATGAAAAAAATGCTTAAAATTATTGGCGGACTAGTGGTGTTTGTTGCCATTTTAATTACTGTATTCTATTTTGTAAATAATGAAGATTTACCTTCTGGTAAACAAGGAAAAGCAGCGGATGAATTAGCGCAAAAAATGCTAAAATCTATACACAATGATGCTTATAAAACTACTCGTTTTATTGAATGGAGTTTTAGAGGAAAACACTTTTACAAATGGGACAAGACAAACAATATTGTAACTGTTTCTTGGGATAAAAACAAAGTGATACTCAACACCAAACATCCAGAAAAAAGTGAAGTTTTTGTTGATGGAAAGCAAACTTTTAAAGTAGATTTGGTAGATAAAGCCATCTTGTATTTTAACAACGATAGTTTTTGGTTGGTAGCACCTCACAAACTTTTTGGAGATGGTATAGAACGCAGATTAGTACAACACAATGGTAAAGATGCGTTGTTGGTTACTTACAATGCGGGTGGCTCAACTCCAGGAGATTCTTATCTTTGGATTTTAGATGATAATTATATGCCCAAAGCGTATAAAATGTGGGTTTCTATCATTCCAACTGGCGGTATGGACGCTACTTGGGAAGATTGGATTACAACAAATTCTGGTACAAAACTTCCTAAAAACCATAAGTTAATGAAAGGAGAAATTAATATGGGCGATGTAAAAGGGTATAATTAAAACGGTAATCAGTAGTTAGTAGTTAGTAGTTAGTAGTCAGTAGTTAGTAGTCAAAATAAAATAATGAATTCAAAAATCATCACAAACGGAATCTTAAAAGCCATCGCAATTTTACTTGGTGTAGCGCTTTTTTTGTTTTTTCTCTATAAAATTCAGTCGGTTATTGTCTATATAATTATTGCTGCAATACTCTCTTTAATTGCAAGACCCGTTATTCGGTTTTTAAAAAATAAATTAAAATTTCCAAATACATTGGCCGTCATCATTACCATGCTTTTTATGGTTGGAGGTATAATAGGTGTAAGCGGTATGTTTATTCCGTTAATTGTAAAACAAGGCGAAAGTTTATCACTCTTACAAGTAGATCAATTAGAAAGTAATTTTCAGCATGTTTTTAATCAATTAACCGAGTATTTTGATGCAAAAGGCATCGATTTATTAAGTGAGTTAAAAAGTGTTGATGTGTTTTCTCAATTTAAAATGATTCCTAATTTATTAAACTCATTTATTGGCACTTTAGGATCTTTAAGTATTGGGCTTTTTTCGGTGCTGTTTATCTCATTCTTTTTTATGAAAGACAGTTTTTTACTTAAAAATGCGGTAATGACGTTAATTCCGAATAAAACTGAAGGTCGATTTTCTAGTTCGCTCGAAAAAATTAACGATTTACTTTCAAGATATTTTATTGGATTGATTGTGCAAATTACGATTCTCTTTATTTTATACACTATTATTTTATTTGTTTTTGGCATTTCTAACGCCATTGTCATTGCTTTTTTATGTGCTTTGTTAAATTTAATACCGTACATTGGTCCTTTAATTGGAATGGCAATCATGCTAATTTTATCGATGACAAGTAATATTGGTCAAGATTTTCAAACCGTAATTTTACCTACTTCTCTTTGGATATTATTTTGGTATTTTATGGCTCAAATGGTTGATAATTTTGCGAGTCAGCCCATTATATTTTCTAAAACCACAAAATCTCATCCGCTAGAAATATTTTTAATCATTATTATTGGCGGTTTGTTATTTGGCATTGTAGGAATGATTACCGCAGTACCGTTGTACACCGCTTTAAAAGTAATTTTAAAAGAGTTTTTAGCCGATAATAAAATTGTAAAATCTTTGACAAAAAACATGTAATTGTTATTGTAAACGAAGTGATTAATTTTATCAAAAAAATTGAATAAAAATATTTTACATGCTGATATTCAGCAATATATCAATAATAATTTAATAACAGATATTACTAAAATCCTGTTTAAAAGAACTTCTTTTACAAACGTTTCTACTCAAGAGATTGTAAGACAAATAGAAGCTAAAAAAAAGTGCAAAACAAAATTGCCAACGTGGTTTGCTTCCAATCAAATTTACTACCCAAACAAATTAAATATCGAACAAACCTCTTCAGAAATTACCGCAAATTATAAAGCATCTCTCATTTCAGGAACATCATTAATTGATATTACTGGCGGATTTGGTGTAGATGCATTTGCGTTTTCTAAACGTTTTAAAAAAGTTTTTCACTGTGAAATTAATGAAGATTTATCACAAATAGTAACACATAATTATCAGCAATTAGGCGTTAAAAATATACAAACAATTCCTTCGAATGGATTGGAGTTTTTAAAAAACACCACGCAAAAATTTGATTATCTGTATATTGATCCGTCAAGAAGAAATGACGCAAAAGGGAAAGTTTTTTTGCTAAAAGACTGTTTGCCAAACGTACCCCAAAATATTGATTTCTTGTTTACTAAAAGCGATAATATTCTTATTAAAAATTCGCCGATATTAGACATAACAAGTGCTATTAATGAATTGAAATTTGTGAAAGAAATTCACATAATTGCTATTAAAAATGAAGTAAAAGAGTTGCTTTTTCTTTTAGAAAAAAATTACAAGAATGATGTGCTTATTAAAACCATCAATATTCAAAAAAACGGATATGAGAAGTTTGAGTTTTTAAAATCAGAAAAAGTTTTTTCTACATACTCTGACCCTTTAGCGTATTTATACGAACCCAATTCGGCCATTTTAAAATCTGGTGGATTTCATCAAATAACACATCAATTAGAGGTGTTTAAACTTCATCAGCACTCGCATTTATATACTTCAGGTAAATTAATAGATTTCCCTGGTAGAGTATTTGAAATTGAAAAAATACTACCTTATGATAAAAAACATCTAAAAAGAATTTTTAAAGGCAAAAAAGCAAATATTTCTACTAGAAATTTCCCTGAAACGGTTGCTCAAATCAGAAAAAGTATAAAAATTAAAGATGGAGGTAATTATTATTTGTTTTTTACAACGACAAAAAACAATAAATCAAAAGTCTTAATTTGTGTAAAATCAATAAAATAAAGAGATTTTTTTAAGGGATTTTAAATTTTTGAGGTCAGTAGTTATGCGCATATAATTTTGTTTTGATACAATTTATCAGCTTTTACCATTCTTTCAATAAGGTTATTAAAGATATTTTTTTTACTCTGTGACCTGTTTAAACGATAACAAAACTCATCCAAATATCTATTTATATTAAAATCACTTACCCAAGAATACGTTGTTCTAATCCAAGATTTAACTTGATGTATCATTGTGTGTAATGCAATAAAGTTT
>CAMZMA010000207.1 GCA_947311815.1 uncultured Flavobacteriaceae bacterium | reverse complement strand
TTTGGCAACCTCCATAATTGCTTCCATATTAGCACATTGACCAAATAAATGCACAGGTACAATGGCTTTTGTTTTTGGAGTGATGGCTTTTTTTAACGCCTCAATATCCATATTAAAAGTATCTGCTTCTACATCAACCAAAACGGGCGTTAATTTTAATAGTGCAATTACTTCAACAGTAGCAGCAAAGGTGAAATCTACGGTAATTACTTCGTCACCTTGCTCTAAACCCAACCCCATCATTGCAATTTGCAACGCATCGGTGCCGTTAGCACACGGAATTACGTGTTTTATGTTTAAATAATTTTCTAAATCGGCTTGAAACCCTTTTACTTCAGGGCCTCCAATATAATATGCAGTGTCTAAAACACTTTTAAAAGCGTTGTTTACTTGTGGTTTTATATGCTGATATTGCCCTTGCAAATCAACCATTTGAATTTTTTTCATGTATGAATTTTTAATGACTTCAAAAATACGAATTAATTCTTTTATCTTTGATGAAAATCACGAAACCAATGAAGCTTTTAAAAAAAATACTGAAAATTATAGGAATTTTAATCGTACTACTCGTTGTAGGAATTTGGTTGTTTAGCAGAACATTACATCCTACTTATAATGGCGAAGTTGATTTAAAAAACATATCAGAAAAAGTAACTGTTTTTTATGACAATGTTGGCGTGCCACACATTACCGCGAAAAACGAAAAAGATGCGATGATTGCTTTGGGTTACGTACACGCACAGGATAGGTTGTGGCAAATGGAGTTGATGCGTAGAATTGCAGCAGGAAGATTGTCGGAAATTTTTGGAAGAAAATTGGTAAGAACCGATAAATTTTTCTCTGGTTTGGGCATTGAAGAAGCGGCAGATAAATCGATTGCAAGGTTAGATACATCAACAAAAAGTTATCAATTAATAGCGGCGTATTTAGATGGAGTGAATCAATTTATGGATAACGGAGCAACACCTGTGGAATTTTATTTAGTAGGTATTGAAAAAGAAAAATACACTATAAAAGATATTTACAACGTGTTTGGTTATATGGCATTTAGTTTTGCTGCTGCACACAGAACAGATCCTCTGTTAACCGAAATTAAAGAAAAATTAGGCGATGAGTATTTAGAAGATTTGAATATTTTTTCTCCTAAAAATACCACTTTGATACATAACAAAATCAACCCAGAAATTACGGCAGGTTTTGCCACTGCAATGGATAATTTGTATAAAAATTTACCTATTTCGCCATTTATTGGAAGTAATTCTTGGGTGGTTGGGGCAGATAAAACCAAAAACGGAAAGGTGATTTTTGTAAACGATCCTCATATTGCTTATGCACAACCATCTGTTTGGTACCAAGCGCATATAAAAACACCAACGTATGAAATGTATGGTTTTCATTTGGCATTAACGCCGTTTCCGTTGCTAGGGCATAATAAAGATTTTGCTTACGGATTAACCATGTTTGAAAATGATGATATCGATTTCTTTTTTGAACAAAATAATCCTGAAAATGAGTTAGAGTATAAAACATCTAACGGATTTAAAAAATACGAGTTAAGAGAAAAACGCATCAAAATTAAAGGAGAAAAAGATACGGTTTTTACAGTAAAAGTGTCTAGACATGGGCCTATTATGAACGGAATTATTGATCATATTACTGATAAAAGACCTATTGCAATGCAATGGATTTACACGCAACTAAAAAACCAAATTATTGAGGTTGGTTATAATATGTCGCATTCAAAATCGTTAGCAGATTTTAGAAAAGGAGCGGCAAAACTACATGCACCAGGGCTAAATATTATGTATGGCGATGCTAAAAATAATATTGCGTGGTTTGCTTCTGCGAAACTGTATAAATATAGAGATAGTTTAAATACCAAATTGATTTTAGACGGCGCTTCTGGGAAAGATGATATTGTTGAGTTTGTCAATTTTGAAAAAAATCCGCAAGCGATAAATCCGACTTGGAATTATGTATATTCTGCAAATAACAAGCCTGCACCTGTTGATGGATTTACCTATCCAGGATATTATTTGCCAGAAAATAGAGCCAAAAGAATTGTGGAGTTGTTAGAAGCGAAAAACGATTTTACCAAAGAAGATATGAAAAAAATGCTGTACGATGTAACATCTTCTAAAGCTCCAGAAATTGTTAAAAATTTTGTAAAAGGAATTATTGTTGATAACTTGAATCCGAGTGAGAAAAAAGCCTTAGAAATTCTTAAAAAATGGAAAGGGTTTTACGGTAAAAATGAAATTGCCCCTACAATTTATGAAAAATTTATGTATCAATTTTTAGCCGATACATTTAAAGACGAAATGAAAAAAGGATTTCCGCTTTTTTTAAGAACGTATTATAAGGATAAAATGTTTGCTATTCAAGTAGCAAAAGAAAAATCGGTTTGGTGGGATGATATCTCTACACCCAATAAAAAGGAAACAAGACAAGATATCATTACGCAATCATTTAAAAAAACAGTCGTTTTTTTACAACATCAATTAGGAGAAAATATTGATGATTGGAAATGGAATCGTGTAATTTCGGTAGAATATGAACATGCTATAGGAAAAGCTGGCGGATTGTTGCGAAAAATATTTAATGTAGGTTCTTTTAAAACAATTGGCGGACATGAAGTGATTAACAATCAGATTTATAAAATGGATAGCACAGGTGTGTATAAAATTTACGGAGGTCCGTCAACCAGAAGAGTGGTCGATTTTTCTGATGTAGAAAATAGTGAAGCCATTATCCCAACAGGGCAATCTGGCAATGTGTTTAGTGATCATTATAAAGATCAGGCTCAAAAATATTTAGAGGGTAAATTTGTAAAAATGATGTTACATCAAGAAGAAATTAAGCAGTCTGAAAATAGGTTGGTGTTTTTGCCGAAAGAGTAATTTATAAACAAGCATCCCAAATTGGGTCTTTAGGTAAAGGAGCAATTACGGTAGTTTTTTCTTTATTAACAGGATGTGTAAACGTAATTTTTCGGGCGTGTAAGTGAATGCTTCCGTCTTTATTACTTCTGTTAAAGCCGTATTTTAAATCGCCTTTTATAATACTTCCTATTGATGAAAGCTGTACTCTTATTTGATGATGACGTCCTGTTTCTAAATCAACTTCAAGCAACGTATAATTATCTAGTTTTTTAAGAACTTTATAATGTAAAACAGCATGTTTACTATCGTTAATTGCGGTATTATAGGCAGTAGATTTATTGTTTTTAGGATTCTTTTTCAGGTAATGCTGTAAAGTGTCTTTTTCTTTCTTCGGATGATTTTTTACCACTGCCCAATAGGTTTTGTCAATGGTTTTGTCGCGCAGCATTTTGTTTAATCGAATTAATGCTTTAGATGTTTTTGCGAAAATTACAATGCCAGATGTAGGTCGGTCTAACCTGTGTACAACGCCTAAAAACACATTATTGGGTTTGTTGTATTTATCTTTAATGTATTCTTTTACAACATCGCTTAAGGGTTTATCGCCTGTTTTATCGCCTTGAACAATATCACCTGCTCTTTTATTGATGATGATGATGTGATTGTCTTCATGTAAAACTTGGAGGTTTTGTTCAAGGCGATAAAACAGGCGATAAACCCTTAAGCGATGTTGTAAAAGAATACATTAAAGATAAATACAACAA
>CAMZMA010000206.1 GCA_947311815.1 uncultured Flavobacteriaceae bacterium | reverse complement strand
GATAAGATACTATGTATATTGGTCTTTAGAATCTAGAGTAATTGCTTTTAAATATTCTTCATTTTTATTAAAATTATTCGCTAGAGATAAAGCAGTAAAACACATAAATAAAGCATTTAAAGATAGAGATGATTTAAGAAAAAAAGTAACCCAAATTACACCATCGGATGCAAAAGAATTATACTCTCTAACACCTTATATCCTGCATTTGCAAAACCAAATACCACGCTTTTTACAAAGGATGAAAAAATAGCACGCATTACCGAAACAGGAATTACCACTACAAAAGGAACAAATATAGCGTTAGATTTAATTGTTTACGCAACAGGTTATGTTGCCACAGATGGTGTTATTGCATACCCTGTTGTAGGGAAAGACGGAACTACATTACAAGATGCTTGGAACGAGTATCCTAGAGCCTATTTAGGCACAACTGCCCCCAATTTTCCTAATATCTTTTTTGTAACAGGTCCTAATACAGGTATTGGACACACTTCTGCCATCTTTATTATTGAGGCACAAATGTATTATATTATGAAAAGTATTAAAGAAGTTGATAAAAATAATGCACAAGCCATTGAAGTGTTGCCAGAAGCAGAAAATAATTATACCAATATGATTCATTCTGAAATGGAAAAAACAGTATGGAAAACAGGAAATTGTAATAGTTGGTACCAAAGTAAAAGTGGTCATGTTATCGCTATGTTTCCAGGATTTAGTTTTAGTTATTTAAAAATGGCAAAAAACTTTAAAAAAGGACACCATACACTATATTAAAAATAAGTAGTGTCTGACTAAAGACGTAAGACCGTTTTCACTAGTAGACAAAAGATAAAAGACTTGACTATAACTATGTGATAAACAGTTTTTTTTAATTATTGATAGAAACACAAAATTAAGAAAACAGAAAAAGCAAGGTATCTATTAAAAAAAGTTCTTAGAACCTCTATTAAATATAACTGTTTAGAGTTGTTATAAATTTTAATCGGACAATAATAATTAAAAACAATCAAATGAAAAATTTTAAAGATAAAATTGTTGTAATAACTGGTGCAGGATCGGGTATGGGAAAAGAATACGCTTTTCAATTTGCCAATTTAGGCGCTAAATTAGCATTGAATGATTACAATCAAGAAACATTAGAAATTGTAAAAGACGAATTAAATCAACAAGGTTTTAAAAATGTAATGATTGATGCTTTTGATGTTTCTAATAAAGAAAAAATGTATGCCTTTGCCGATAAAGTACAAGAAACTTTTGGATATGCTCATGTAATTATTAATAACGCAGGTATAGAAGGTGCTACTGTTGAGTTTGTAGAAATTTTAGACAAAGATTTTGAACGATTAATGAATATCAATTTTTATGGTGTTGTATATGGTAGTAAAGCTTTTTTGCCGCACTTAATTGCAAATAACGAAGGAGCTTTAGTAAATATAGCAAGCATCTTTGGTTTACAAGGTATGCCAACACAATCAGATTATTGTGCTAGTAAATTTGCCGTGAGAGGATTTACAGAATCATTAATGGTAGAGTTTTATAATAGCCCCATTCAAATACACATTGTACATCCTGGAGGAATTAACACCAACATTGCGCAACATGAAATGAGTGCTAAATTTGCTACAAAATATTTAACAACAACACCAAAATCAATTGTTAAGCACGTAATTAAAAGTATAAAAAGAAACAAAAAGAAAATTGTATACGGGCAAGATTCTTTACGTGTTTGGTTTGCTTCAAATTTTTTACCCAAAAGAATTTCTACCGCTATTATAAACTACGAATTAAAAAAGAGATTAGATTTTTAATTGAATCTCGTAAGTCTCTAATTTTCAATCTATAAGAGCTGAATAAATACTTTGTCAAATATCTGATTTGTGAGTTACAAATGTTCTTTAAAAAATCAAAAAAAAATCAAAAAATGAAAACAAAATAATCGCTTATAAAAAACGATTGAAGTAACTTTGCAGAAAAATAAAACTCATGAAATCTGCTTTTGATTTATCTTTAAAAGAAATGAAATCTTACGGTTACAAAATTGTAGATTTAATTGCCGAACATTATAATACTATTGAAACAAAAAAACCTGTTTCTACAGCTTCTAGAGAAAAAATGGATGCTGTTTTTTTACAAGAAGCTCCCGAAAACCCTATGCCAGCAAATGAAGTGTTAGATTTTGTTATGCAAAATGTAATTCCGAATAGCAATATAGCTTCACATCCTAAATCGTACTCATTTGTACCTGGGCCAAGTAATTACATAAGTACATTGGCAGATACACTTGCCACAGGATTTAATATTTTTTCTGGAGGTTGGGTTGGTTCTGCTGCAGCAGCAGAATTAGAAATAGTAACGATGAATTGGTTGCTAAAAATGTTTGATTTTCCTGTAAAAAAAGGAGGAGGCTTGTTTACAAGTGGCGGTTCTATGGCAAATTTAACGGCATTGGTTACGGCACGTAGAATAAAATGTGGAGATGATTTTTCGAAAGCAATTATTTATATGTCAGACCAAGCGCATTCGTCTAATATTAAGGCGATTCGTGTTTTAGGATTTAAAAAAGAACAGATTAGAATTTTACCAACCGATTTAGAGTTTAAAATTAGCTTGAATAAATTAAAAAATGCCATCGCAAAAGACAGATTAGAAGATTTGCAACCCTTTTGTTTTATTGCATCGGCAGGAACAACCAATACAGGTACGGTAGATCCGTTATGTGATATTGCTGATATTTGTGAAGAAGAAAATTTATGGTTTCATGTTGATGGAGCTTATGGTGGAGCGGCAATTTTATCATCAAAAGGTAAAAAAATGTTGAAAGGGATTGAACGTGCAGATTCTTTAACCGTTGATCCCCATAAATGGTTTTATCAACCTTATGAAATTGGTTGTTTGTTGGTGAAAAATTCAGAATGGTTAAGCGATACTTTTAGCGAAAAACCAGAATATTTACGAGATATTGAAGGAAATGAATCTGAAATTAATTTTTACGATTACGGCATTCAATTAACCAGACGTTTTAGAGCTTTAAAGTTTTATATGTCTATCAAAACCTACGGATTAAATACGTTTAAAGAAGCGGTTAGTTATAATATAACATTGGCAGAACGTACCGAAAAAATGCTGCGAAAAAGCAAGAAATGGGAAATTATTTCGCCTGCAACTTTGGCGGTTATTAATTTTAGATACAATCCTATTGGATACCATTTAAATGAAGCCGAACTAGATATTTTAAATCAAGAGATTTCTAAACGGATTGTTGCCTCAAGTGAAGCTTTATTAGTAACAACTGTTTTAAACGGACAAGTAGTATTGCGGATGTGTTTGATCAACCCAAAAACCACGATTGAAGATATTAAAGATACTTTAGGGCTTTGTAATGATTTCGGGAAAAAAATATTGGAAGAAAGAAAGCTTGTCAATTAATTTTTACACGACTACTTTTTAATAGGATTACCAAAATACCCAAAGGCATAAAACTACTTGCAATAATCAGATAGCTGTAGTAATTGTCTGGAAAATACCATCGTAACCAAGTAGAAAAACCTTTGTAAAATATGAATATTTCGGAGGTTAAAAATCCTGTAAAAAAAAGATAAAACCCTGTTTTAGAAAAGTTTAGTAGTTTAAATTCATATAAAAAAGCAAATAAAGAAATACTGACTACGCCTAAAAAAGTAAGGTGTATATACCCAATAACAAAATCTAATTGTTGTGTTGCTAAATTTGCAAAATAAGGAAACGCTGAAATTGCTTGTAAGCCTATTTTTAGCATAAAAAGAAATACACTTGTTTTTAAAAGAACCGCTGTTAATTTCGTATCAATAGAACCAAAAATCACTCTTTTTATTGGCTGTAAGAGTTTTATAAAAAGCAAGATTCCTATTATTTGCAAGATACTGCCAACTCCTCCTAAAAAATAAAAATAAACAGGTGGTTTTGTAAATAAAACGGATAAGAAAAAAGTTAGAAAAACACTGATTTTCATCAACATAAAAAATTGCTTACTTTTTTTACTATTAAAGTTGATGTTGTTTTTCTCTAAAAAATAAAAGAAAAATCCAAAAAGCGCAAAAATAAACCATCCGTTGTATTGAAAGTGTAAGTAGAAATAGATAGCAATTTTATACCAAACAGATGTTTTTCCTAAGGAGGCCATAATAATGCCTAAAACCCAAGGACCAATGCTAGAAAGCAGCATCAGTAATAGAGAAAAACGGATAAATTTATAGGAAATAGTTGTTTTTAAATGGGGTTTTATATGTTTAAAAAAAGAAAAAGTAAATCCGTAAGAAGCAAGTAAAAACAGTGTTGTAAAGATAATAGAATACAAAGCATATCCTTGAAAAGGAAACGTAAATAACATCCAAATAATAGTAAATTGCGTAAACCAAAATAATTGAGAATACCTGTGCTTTTTTTTATCATCAAAATAAATATGATGAATAACACTTATTAAAGCAGTATAAACCCAACCTAGTAAAGCGATGTGAGAATGTGTATGAACAATAAATTTGTAAGTAGCGTTAAAATTAGCGACGGGAAAAAATCGTAAAAATAAACCTAAACAAGCCGCAAAGAAAAAGTAGAGTAGAGCAATGGTTATTTGCTTTTTACTAGAAATAATCATTTAAGAGTTAATGATTTTATACAATTTAGAATTTGGGTTTTTTAAAATTTCTTTAGAAAAATCGCCAATATTCTTTGCTCTTAAAGTGTGTAATAATTCGGTTTTAAAAGGTGAATATATATGATGTACCGCACAAGGATTGACATCATTACAATCAGGATGTCCTAAAAAACATTCATCAAATTTTTCGATGCCGTCAATACCATTTATAACATCTAAGATAGATTTGTTTTTATCATTTTCGGTTAAAAAGAACCCTCCATTTGGTCCTTTAACAGATGATATAATATTGTTTCTAACCAATTCTTGCAATGTTTTTGCTAAAAAAGGAGCAGGTATGTCTAGTTTTTTTGCAATTTCTTTTGAACCACATTTTTTGCAGCTTTTATTTGCAGCTAAATATAACACAGCTCTAATACCGTACTTGCTTGATTTTGTTAACATAATATTGCCTATTAATTATTTGTAAAAGTACATTAAATATAATAGTAAAAAAAATAAAGGATGTTTTTATCTTTTATGACAAATATCATGTTTTAATATTTTATTCTATATTACTCTTACGCAAAATTTTATATCAATAACTAAATTAAAAACAATCTAATGATGAAAACAAGTAAATTACTTTGGGTATTTGTAGTGTTGTTTGTTTTTTCTTCTTGTAAAAACGAAGCAAAGAAAGAAACGACTACACATAATTCAACCACAAAAAAAGAGGTTATTAATAAAGGACAATCTTCTGTAAAAGCAGGTGAAGGAGAAGATGCAAATGTTTTGCAAGTTGCCATGTCTTTACCAGATTTTAAAACCTTAGTTGTAGCGGTAAAAGCTGCAGGAGTAGAAGATGCTTTGGTAAATGCAGGTCCTTTAACCGTATTTGCACCTGTAAATAGTGCTTTTGATAAATTGCCAGCTGGTACTGTAGAAACACTATTAAAGCCAGAAAACAAATCAAAATTAGCCTTTATTTTAGTAAATCATGTTGCGCCAGCAAACTACCCAATTAAACAATTAAAAAAAGAAGCTAAAAAAGGAAGAAAATTATACATGGCTTCTGGTAAATATTTAGTGGTAGAGAAAAAAGATGACGGCATTTATGTTGGTGGCACCAAAATATTAAAATCAGTAAAAGTAAGTAATGGGTGGATTCACGTTGTAGGTGATGTACTTGTTCCTTCAGACAAATAAACATAAAAACAAAAATAATAATTATTACTATTAATCTAAAAACGAAGTATTATGAAAATTAAATTTTTAACAGTATTAGCTGTAGCATCATTAATTTTAATGAGTTGCGGAGGAGAAGAGAAGAAAAAGAAAAAGCCAAGTTATAAGGCAAAAGCAAAAAAAGAAGTTGTTAAAAAGGAAGCTGCAGTAAAAAAAGCAGCGACTACAAAAACAGATGCAATTCCTGTTGATATGAATAATAAAGGAATTGGGCCTGTAAAATCTGTAAAATTAGGCGCTATTGATAACGGAATGGCAGCAGAAGGAAAGGAATTATTTAAAAATAAATGTTCTGCATGTCATAAAATTAAAAAACGTTTTATAGGTCCTGGTTTAAAAGGAGTTACTAAAAGACGTTCTGCTGAATGGATTATGAATATGATGATGAATCCAGAAGAAATGATTGAAAAAGACCCAATTGGTAAAGCGCTAATTGCAGAATACAATGCACCTATGGCAAATCAAAATTTAACTGAAAAAGAAGCGAGAACTATTTTAGAATATTTTAGAACTAAAAACTAATCAAAAAAAAACAAATCAATGAAAACAATTTTTAAATCAATTTTTTCTCTGGCAATTGCAGCAACTTTTTTAACAAGTTGTGGCGGTCCCTCTGAAAAAAAGAGTAATAAAGGAGCTATTTCTGGGAATGCAGCAGAAAAAGTATATGTAGCACCAGGAGAACTTGATTCGCATTACGCATTCATTTCTGGTGGATTTAGTGGGCAATTAGCTGTGTATGGTTTACCATCTGGTAGATTGTTTAGAGTGGTACCTGTTTTTTCTCAGGATCCAGAAAAAGGATATGGCTATAGCGAAGAAACCAAACCAATGTTAAATACATCGCATGGTTTTGTGCCTTGGGGAGATTCGCATCACCCAGATATTTCGCAAACTAATGGTTCCGTAGATGGACGTTGGTTGTTTATTAACGAAAACAATACACCACGTATTGCACGTATTGACCTAACAACATTTGAAACAGCAGAAATTATTGAAATTCCTAATTCAGCTGGTAACCACCCTTCTTCTTATGTAACTGAAAATTCAGAATATATAGTAGCAGGAACTCGTTTTGCTATACCATTCCCACAACGCGATATGTCTATTAAAGATATGAAAGGGAACTTTAAAGGTGCTTTATCTTTTATTAAAATCGATAAAGAAACAGGTCATATGAATATTGCATTCCAATTAAAAATGCCAGGTTTTAACTATGACTTATCTCATCCAGGACGTGGTAAATCTCACGGATGGTTCTTCTTTACTACATATAACACTGAAGAGGCTAATTCATT
>CAMZMA010000205.1 GCA_947311815.1 uncultured Flavobacteriaceae bacterium | reverse complement strand
TATCTTCCGTTGGAAACCATTTTATAAAAGTGATGCGCACCAACAATCCAAAAGATTTTGATCCAGAACTTAAAAAAGTAGCCTTGAGCACGTTTCTGTTTGCTCTTTTATTTGGAATTGGGTTGGTGATGTAGGTTTTAATTAACTTTGAATTGGAAAAGCTACCATTTAAAAAATGTGTTATTGATAAGTTTAATTGGAATATTATGATAGAAGTAATTGCAGGAATATTAGAATTAGACAATAAAATACTGATTGCACGAAGAAAAAAAGGCAATCACCTTGCAGGGTTATGGGAATTTCCTGGAGGTAAAATAAAAAAAAACGAATCGCCAGAATCTTGTCTAAAAAGAGAGCTTAATGAAGAGTTAGGTGTAAATGTGATTGTTGGTGAATTTTTTATGAAAAACACCCATAAATATGATGATAAAACAATTCTTTTGAAATCGTATAAATGTAAGATAAAATCAGGAGATATTACTCTTAATGATCACGATAAAATTGAGTGGACAACTATTTCAGATATTACTAAATTTAAGTTTGCACCAGCAGACATTCCTTTTGTAACAGCTCTTGTTAATGAGGATAAATTTTATAGAACAGTATATAGTATTCATGATTTTATGAATGTTGATGTATCTATTTGGGGAAAAAGTCTTAAAGAACATATTCATATTTGTATGGGCGAAGAAGCAAGTTACTCTCAGCGAAAAGCTTGGTTTGATTCGTTCAAAATTCTAAGAGAACAGTTAACAAAAATACCAGATACTTTGCACGATTCAAAAATTATTTTTGAATACGAGCTTCCTAGAGAAAGAGGCCGAAGACCTGATGTATTAATTTTAAGTGGTAATAACTTACTAGTTCTCGAATTTAAAGGCTATTCATCTGAAAATTCTGCACAAATAGACCAAGTTAAACTTTACACAAGGGATTTAAAAAATTATCATGAAAAATCTCATCATTTAAATGTTGTTCCTTTTTTAGTTTTAGCTTCGGCTAAAAACACGAATAAGATTATAGATGATGTAAATGTTATTTCTGGTGATGTGTTGGGGAACGTTTTACAAGTTTTTATATCAAAAGGATATATGAATGTAAGAGAATGGTATTATAGTGAATATGCACCTTTACCTAATTTGATACAATCAGCACAATTAATTTTTAAAGAAAGAACTTTTCCACAAATAAAAAGCGCTAAGAGTGCAGGTATCCCTCTTACACTACAAGAGTTAAAAAGAATAGCTTTAATAGCTCAACAAAACAAGTCTCACCATCTTGTTTTAATATCTGGAGTACCTGGCTCTGGTAAGACTTTAGTTGGTATTCAGTTTGTGTTTGAATCATACATTCAAAATACAAAACAAAGTGCCATTCTATTATCTGGAAACGGACCATTAGTAAATGTTCTTCAATTTAGCTTAAAAAACAGGCACTTTATACAATCGGTTCATGGTTTTTTGAAAGAATATGCACATTCTACACAAATACCAACAGAAGATGTATTTATATACGACGAAGCTCAGCGTGCATGGGATTCTAAAAAAGTAGCTCAATCAAAACGAATAGGATCTAACTCAGAACCAACAGATTTTGTAAACATAGCAAGTAAAAAGGAGCATTGCTTAATAATTGGATTGATAGGTGATGGTCAAGAAATTCATACAGGAGAAGAAAACGGCTTGTCTTTATGGTCTGAAGCTATAAACAACTCAAGTAAAGAATGGAATATTTATTGTCCAAAGAAGTTTAAATCATATTTTAATAACTTAAATATTGTAGAAAATAATGTTTTTAATTTAACAACATCAATTAGAACTCATCAAGCAATTGCTTTACAAAACTGGGTTGAAAATTTATTAAAAAATAATTTGAGTGCACTACATCAAAGTGTTAGTGCGTTACAAAAAGAAGTCTATTCTATTTATATAACAAGAGACCTAAATGCTGCAAAAAGTTACTTGACAAAAAAGTACAAAGATGAAGAAGGTAAAACCTACGGTCTAATAGCTAGTTCTAAGAGTAAAATTCTACCAAATTACGGAGTAAAGAATAATTTTAAATCAACAAGATCTTTTACAGCTGCTCAATATTTTGTAGATAAAAATAGTTCTGCTTATTGTAAAAAACTTAATACCGTAGTTACTGAATTTGGATGTCAAGGTTTAGAATTAGATATGCCTATTTTAGCTTGGGATGTTGATTTTGTTTACAATAAAAGTTGGAAAGATAAATATCCAAACTACAAAGCAAAAAACTCTTTAAAATTGAGAAAAAATAGTTACAGAGTTCTATTAACAAGAGGCAGAGATGGTATGATAATTTTTGTCCCAGAGGATAGCAGGTTAGATACAACTTTTGATTTTTTAAAAAATAATGGATGTAAAATATTAAAATAAATGTTTGAAAAAGGTAAAATATATATTAGACGCAAGTTACATAACAACTATGGAGGCAACAGACAAGGAGGTATTTCTAATTGCAAAAAGTTTCCATTTATTTTTCTTTTTACAGGAAAAACAGGCATGTCTCATGGATACCAAGATGGCTGGTCTAAAGACGGCTATTTCCTTTATACAGGTGAAGGACAGAATGGAGACATGACTTTTGATAGAGGTAACAAAGCGCTGCTTAATCATGAAAAAAATGAAAAAAAAATATTCCTATTTGAAAATAAATCTAAAGGTAATTGGAAATTTATTGATGAATTAAAACTTGTTGATTATAAGATATTTGACACTCAGGATACAACAGGTAAACAAAGAAAAGGAATTCAGTTTAAACTCATATCTACTTCTGGTAGTCCGGCATCTATAAAAGATGTAAAAATACAGACTAAAAATAGCAACATTCCAAAAACTACGGAACGTAGTGGATTGATAACTTCAAGGGTAGGTCAAGGTTTTTTTAGGAAGCAGTTAATAGATAAATGGAATGGTAAATGTGCAGTTACAGGTTGCTCTATTTCAAAAATACTAATCGCATCACATATTGTTCCATGGAGTGAGGCAACAGATTATGAAAGATTAGATGTAAACAACGGAATTCTTCTTTCTCCAACAGTTGATGCGTTATTTGATAGATACTTAATTAGTTTTACAGATGAAGGAAGTATAATGATTAGCTCATCTCTTAATGAAAAAGAAAAAAAGATCTTAGGGATTTCAAAAGACATGCACCTAAATGTATCGAAAGGAATGAAGATATATTTAAAAAGACATAGATTAAAATTAATTTAAACTTAGCTTAACAAATATACCAAAATGAATATCCATTTTATCTTCGTGTTGTGAATTGCTTTCAAATTCTTATTTTTGCGTGAGAAGTCGCAACAACAAGTTTCACTATATAGCAAAAAAAAGCAAGTAATCTGTGGGTGAGTTATGTATCTGTAAACAGACAGTGAAAGCTCTCACCAATTACTTGCTTAGTACAAATATACTATTTTTTTAAATAGTATTATAAGTTCCCTCATTATTTAATATAGCAGCAATAGTACGCTTGCTTATGTTGTGAATTGCTTTCAAATTCTTATTTTTGCGTGAGAAGTCTCCAAAAACAGCTATTATACCAATTCAACATATGTCATAAAAAAACTACTATTAAAAATAGTAGTTTAATAATGTAACGAATAATATACAAGCCCTAATCTTTACGCCCAAAAACGTCTCTACATTTTAAATTATAGAATATCTTTATAAAATTTGATAACTATAACGATGTAAAGATAATGAAAAATAAATATATTTGCAACTTATAAAACAAAGAAGATGATAAAGATTACTTTGCCAGATGGCTCAATTAAAGAAGTAGCAAAAAATAGCACTCCAATGGATGTAGCTAAAAGCATTAGTGAAGGCTTTGC
>CAMZMA010000204.1 GCA_947311815.1 uncultured Flavobacteriaceae bacterium | reverse complement strand
TACTAATCCAATAAGTATCATTATTAATAGATTTATTTAATCCAAAAGTTCAAATTCATTAATCTCAAATTTTACTTTTGGATTAAATAAATCTATTAATAATGATACTTATTGGATTAGTACTGAAAACGGATTGAATAAACTTACTTTTAATGATGAAGCTATAAAAACCCCAATATTTAAAGTTTATAATAAAAATCTTTTAATTGAGAATGGCTTAAAAAGTAATTCAATTTTAACTACGTATATTGATCAGCAAGACAACAACATTTTATGGGTTGGTACAGAAAATGGTTTGCATAAATTTAATATAGCTAAAGAAACTTTTCAATATTTTGGGGAAAATAATGGTTTATCAAACACGGTAATCTATGCTATTGTTGAAGATGAACAACATTTTTTATGGGTTACTACAAATGATGGTATTTTTCATTTTAATAAAAAAAATTCTCAATTTGTACATTACAATACTCATGATGGTTTAATGAACGCTGAGTATAATTTAGGAGGTGATTTTTACAATAAGAATAATAATACTATTTACTTTGGAGGAACAAAAGGCTTAGAATTTTTTAACCCTCATGAATTAATAAATAACCATCATCAAGGAAAATTAATTTTCACAGATTTTCGTATTAAAGATAAAGAAATATACCCTGTTAATTCTAAAATTTTAAATAATAGTATTGAAACAACAAAAAATATTCAATTAAAATATAATGATTTTCCTGCTAAAATTAAATTCACTGATATTCATTACTCTTTTCCTCAAGGTACAGAGTTTATGTACAAATTATTGCCAGATAATGAGGAGTGGAATCCTTTGAAAACTCAAAATGAAATCCAGTTTTTGAATTTAAAAGCAGGTGATTATACCTTGCTAGTTCAAGGTAAAGAAAAAGGTGAAAGTTGGACATCTAAACCATTATCTTTGCAAATAAGTATTTCTCCTCCTTGGTATAAAAGCCTATTAGCCTACTTAGTATATGCCTTAATTTTCACAGCTTTTTTACTTTTTATTAGTAGAAATATTTATTTAAGAAAACTAGAACATCAAGAAGTTGAACGTTTAAAAGAAATAGGCGATTTAAAAACAAAATTATATGCCAATATTACCCATGAGTTTAGAACACCTATTACTGTTATTTTGGGAATGGCAGAAAGTATTAAAGATAAAATAAAAGACACAAAAATAAGTATTAGCCAACCTATTGAACTTATTGAAAGAAATGCTAAAAACCTCCTTAATTTGGTGAATCAAATTTTAGATTTATCTAAATTAGAAAAAGGAAAACTCAAATTAAACCTTGAAAACGGAAATATTATTGAGCATCTGCGATATTTAACAGAAAGCTATCATTCTTTTGCTGATGAAAAAGGAATTAATCTTGTTTTTTATAATGAAATAGATAGTATTGTAATGGATTTTGATTCAAATAAAATTACTCAAATTTTAAGTAATTTAATATCAAATGCAATAAAATTTTGTAGCCGTAACGATAAAATTGTCATTCATGTAAAAGAAAAAGAGAATAAACTAATTATTAAAGTAAAAGATACTGGAATGGGCATTTCTCCAAAAAGTTTACCGTTTATTTTTGATCGATTTTATCAAGTTGAAAACAACATCAATAAAAAATATGATGGTACAGGAATTGGTTTGGCTTTAACCAAAGAATTAGTGAAATTAATGAATGGAACAATCCAAGTTAAAAGTCAAGAAAATAAAGGAACTACTTTTACGGTATCCATTCCAATAACACAGAAATCACCACAAAAAATAAATAATCATATTCCAATTAAAGTGGAAGATCAAGGTGATAATTATAAAACTTTAGAATCAGCTATTATTGAAAATGATTTACCTATCTGTTTATTAGTAGAAGATAATACAGATGTGGCAACCTATATTAAAATGTGTTTAGAAGATCAATATCAAGTATTGTATGCAAATAACGGTAAAAAAGGTATTGAAATGGCAATGTTACATATTCCTGATATTATTATTAGTGATGTAATGATGCCTATAAAAGACGGATTTGAATTATGTAAAACAGTAAAGGATGATGTTAAAACCAATCATATACCAATTATTTTACTTACCGCTAAAACAGGGCAAGACGATAAAATTTCAGGTTTAAAACTAGGAGCAGATGCTTATTTAACTAAACCTTTTAATAAAGAAGAGTTGTTGGTAAGAGTTAAAAAGCTCATTGATATTCGTTTACTATTGCAAAGTAAGTACAAAGATTCTAGTAAATGGATTGTTGAAAATAAACCATCGAAATCACTAAAGAATAATAAAAATGATGCCTTTATTTCAAAAGTGCTGTTGCATATAGAAGAACATCTTGAAGATTCAACTTTTTCACCAAATAAATTAAGCGAATTATTATTTTTGAGCGAATCACAACTGTATAGAAAGTTAAAAGCACTTACCAATACTTCAACATCAATATTTATTCGTAAAGCTAAATTACAAAAAGCCAAGCAACTGTTGGAAGATGATGAAATGAGTGTTTCTGAAATTTGCTATGCAACAGGATTTAGTAATCCTAGTTGGTTTAGTAAAGTTTTTAAAAAAGAATTTGGTTTTTCGCCAAGTGAAAAAAGTGAGTAAGATTAAAATATAAAAGGAATTAATCTTTTTGTTTTCATCTTATATTGAATATAGTTTTCACCAAATTTTTCTGATAAAAAGCTCTCTTCCATAGTTATTTTAAGTACTAAAACAGTAGTCAATAACACAAAAACAAGCATACGTAATATGGAAAATAACAAATGATCAAAATTAAAATTTACAAAAACTGAAATGCCAAAAAATAAAATTAATCCAGAGTACATAGGATTTCTAATCCATTTATAAGGTCCTCTGGAAATCATAATCGCACTATTTTTAACTTCTGG